>DAOVYZ010000190.1 GCA_030635365.1 Bacteroidales bacterium | reverse complement strand
TTAAAGCAATTAAATCAGGAGCATTTGATTTTATTGAAAAGCCCTGGAATAATGAAAAATTATTAACAACTCTTAAAGCTGCATTTGAGTTGCGAAAATCAAAACTCAAAATTAAGCATCTTGAAAATAAACAAAAAATACTGAGTAAAAACAGTAATAAAGAGATTCCATTTATTGAGGGCAATGTTAATGAAATGAAAAAAGTTCTGGACACTGTAAACAAAGTAGCCAAGACTGATGCAAATGTTCTTATTCTGGGGGAAAATGGAACAGGGAAAGAATTAATTGCCAGAAAAATTCATCAATTGTCAAAAAGGCAAAATGAGGTATTTATGAATGTAGACATGGCTGCTTTAAGTGAGACTCTTTTTGAAAGTGAATTATTCGGGCATTGCAAAGGAGCTTTTACTGATGCAAAAGAAGATCGTACCGGTAAATTTGAAGCTGCCTCAGGTGGAAGTTTATTTTTAGATGAAATTGGGAATTTATCTTATGCAATGCAGGCTAAACTTTTAACTGTATTACAAAACAGGGAAGTATCAAGGATAGGTTCAAACAAAAAAATCCCTATCAACATCCGTTTGATTTCTGCAACCAATAAAGATGTGAAAGAACTAATTAACAGTAATCTGTTTAGAGAAGATTTGCTGTATAGAATTAACACGGTTCAAATTTTCATACCTCCTCTTAGAGAAAGAAAAGAAGATATTGAAGTTTTAACAAATCATTTCTTAAATGCATTTTCAAATCATTATAATAAATCGGGGTTAAAAATTGATGGAAGGGCCCTTGATAAGATAATGACGTATAGCTGGCCCGGAAATATTCGGGAATTAAAGCACACCATTGAAAAAGGAGTTATTCTGTGTGACAAAAGCACCTTAACAGTTGATGATTTCTTTTTTGATAAACCTGCTTCTACTCAAAACAACCTGAAAAAGAGAATGTCATTGGAAGAAGGTGAAAAAATAATAATAGAGAATGCACTAAAAAGAAACAACTGGAATATTAGCGAAACTGCTAAAGAATTAAATGTTGGCAGGCAAACACTATATCGTAAAATCGAAAAGTATAATATCTAAAAGATCATGTTATTCAAGAAACTATATACCAGTATTATATTCAGGGTTATTCTAATTGCAATAACATGTTTTGCTTTTTCTTTTGCAATTAATAAATACCACGATATTATTATAAACATTAACATTATCGCTCTCGTTGTTATACAGGTTGTTTTACTTATACGTCGTTTAAATTATATGAACAGAGATCTAATCTCTTTCTTCGATTCTATTAAATATGATGATTCAACCATATTAATTACAAAAGAATTCCAGGATCAGAACTATTTTAGATTAAGTAGAAGACTGCATGATGTAAACAGGCAAATTCAAAAATTAAAAACTTCGATTAACAGCAAAGAGCAATACTTTAAAACCGTTACCGAACATGCAAGCGTTGGTTTAATGAGTTATGATGCAGAAGGTAAAATTAATTTTTGCAACAAGGCAGCAAAGGATATATTCCAGGTTAGCAATATTAATAATATTAAGAATTTAGATAAATATTATCCTAATATTTCGGATGCATTAATATCAATCAAAACATCGGAACAGAAATTATTAGAGCTAAAATTGGATGATACCATAACTCAAAATAGAACAATTCAACTAACCATACGAGCTACCGAATTTAAAAGCAAAACAGATAATTTCAAACTAATTTCTTTACAGGATATTAAAAATGAACTGGACGATAAAGAATTGGTTTCATGGCAAAAGCTTGTACAAATCTTACGTCATGAGATAATGAATTCCATCAGCCCCATTTCATCAACCATTGATACTTTAAACGAACTTATTACAAATCCTAAAACCAACAGTGAATATACCATTGATGATTTAAATAATGAAATAATATCTGATATTGCTTCGGGTTTAAAAATAATAAAAGAAAGAAATACAGGAATACAGGAATTTATTCAAAAGTTTAAGAATATTTCTAAGCTCCCAATGCCCAAGATTGAACAGATTGATATTAGTAATTTTATAAACGATATTCAGATATTTTGGAAAAATGATCTTAAAAAACAAGGGATTGCATTTGATACCATAATTGACGATAAGATAAAATATGTAAATGCCGATAAAAGCCAACTGGAACAGGTTCTAATTAATATTATAAAAAATTCTATTGAAGCCATTGGCAATACCGGTAATGGAAAAATAAGCCTGGGTGTATCAAAAAATGTTTACAATAAAACTGAAATTAAAATTACTGATAACGGCAAAGGGATCCCCTCTGAATTAATTGACAAAATCTTTCTTCCATTCTTTACAAGTAAAGAACAAGGCTCTGGTATTGGATTAAGCCTTGCCCGACAAATTATGCGTTTGCATGGTGGGAGCATTTTTGTTAAGTCAGAACCGGAAATTAATACTACTTTTATTTTAACATTTTAATCATAAAATAATTATGTTTATACCATTTATTTTCTAAAATTAAACTCTGTGAATAATTACTAATCTAAAGAAATAAAAATCTAATCCTTAAAATCATAAATTATGAAATCCTTTTTATTGTTAAAATCAATCCTGCGAAATCTGTTATTTATTTCAATTCTATTTTTCGGATTTTCAGTAATTTCTTGCAGCAATCAGGAAAACAACCTTGATCAATTCTTATCAAAGATGGAAACCCGGTACGAACAAATAGCCTTTGAACTGGGAGATGCATATTGGAATTTTTATTCAGCTGAAGCTGAAGCCGATTTAAAAGCTCCGAAAGAAAAATTCTATAATTTACTTGTTAATGATACACTGAATAATTTAATAGAAGAATGGTACCCCAAGCGTTCAGAAATAAAAGATACAATTTTAAGAGAGCGTGTTAATAAATGGCATCGTGTTTTGCTTTCTGCAAAAGTAGAGTATGACGCTGAAATAATGAAATTAAGAAACGAACTTGAGGAGAAATTTGAAGTATCGGAAAAAGAAGATAAATCAAACTATAATTTTGAAAATAATATCTTAAAACTTATTGAACTTAGGAATAAAAAATCAGTTGAACTTGGTTTTGATAACTATGTACATTTATCAATGGAAACAAATGGATTAGGTTATGAATGGTTTTTGGAATTTGTTGAAATGGTTGATAAATCATCACTCGAAGCATACAAATCTTTAGTTGAAAAAACTAAAGAAGAAAGCAAACTATATGAGTTTGGACAAATGGATGCATACCAACTTTTTAGTCAATTCTATAAGAACTATGAACCAACTGAAGTAAAAATAAAAGATAATATAGAACTTGTAAAAACGTCACTTAACAATATTGGTATTGACTATGATGAACTACCGGCTAAATTAGTGGAAATGAAGCTTCCTCCGGGAATTGGTGGGCAAGGTTTAATGATAAACATTCCCAATGATTTTAGAGCAGTAATGACATTAGGAATGGATATATCTGTGTGGATGCATGAAATGGGCCATGGCTTACATGGCTTATACAATAATATCAACTCTCCGATTCTCGAAGGATATGAATGGGTTCCTGGAAATGCGAATGGTTCTTTTGCCGAAGGTATGGCAGAAACATTAGCATGGTTTACGAGAAACATTGAGTGGCAAAAAAAATATACTAACCTAAGTGAAGAAAAAATTATTGAGAGAAAAAACACTGTAAAAGAATATGTACCAGCTTACATTCGTTTTCATCTTTACAGGTTTATGACGGAGACAATGTTATATCTTCAGCCTGACAAAAAATTCAATGAAATCCAAAAGGAATTAGCTAAAAAATATTTATTGATTGATACAGAAAACTTTAGGACTCAAGTCTTAAGTAATATTATATATATATCGTACCCATTATATACACAAAATTATTTACTTGCGGATATGATCGCTTCGCAGATACATAAAACACTAGAAGAAAAATTTGGTAAAGAGTATGCTTTTAATAAAGATGTAGGTGAGTATTTGATACACAATTTTTATAGTAACGGAGAATATTTTAATTGGAATCAAAGACTTATAAAAGGAACCGGGAAACCTTTGGACATAGAAACATATTTTGATTATTACAATATCAAATAGTTTACCTTACATAGCAGTCTAATTTTATTTATAACTATTCAATACTATTTTAAAAAGAATTAAAGTTTTCATTATTTTAACTTATTTATTTAACTACTATTATTTGTTTTCCAGCTTACTTAACGAACTTTTTGCCCATCCATTCCCGGGACTTATTTCTAAGGCTTTCTTTATGTATTTTAGTGCCAGATCATTCTCATTATTGGTAGCGTAGGCATCACCCAAACAGAGATTAGCATCTGAAGATTCTTTATTAAAATGAAGATTTACTTTAAAAATCTCAATTGCATCTTGTATTCTACCTGCCTGTAAAAGCCTAAATCCATATCTGCTCAGATTTAATTCATTGAAATTAACAGAATCTATATTTAATAAATTTTTATAATACTTCAATGCATCATCAAATCCATCGTTTAATAATATCTTGGTCAATTCAACAAACTTCATGTATCTCTGTGCAGTTCTATTATCATTGTCGATATCCAGAACATGTTGAAAGTTTTCAATTGCTTGAGTATAATCTCCCTTACGATAAGAAACACTGGCGATAGCACTATAAATTCTAGCTGACCTGGGGTATAACTTGGTTCCTTCCTGTAATAGGCCAATAGCCTCTACATACTTTTTACAATTCATCAGGTTAATTCCAATACCGCGAATCAGATTTTCACCTTCCTCCGGATTACTTCGAGCCAGTCCATTTATAACATTAATTGCATGCTCCATACCTGCTATATTAATTGTATAATTAATTTTGAAATCAGGAGTATTATAGTCTTCATAGCCCTGCGATTTGATGCCTAGACATTCTTCTATACCAATTGTTCCTTTCACGAGTTCATTTACTATTCTTAACCCATTATGACTATTGGTCATGAATACAATACCAGATTCATTATTCCTGCTCCCAATAAAAAAGTGCCTGTAAGGGCCAAGATCACCTGTATGCCAAAATAAGTCGCCTAGTTTTGTGCTATCAATTCCAAAACCACTACCCCAGGAAACTCCTTTGCCTATTCCAATTTGAGGGCGAAGAAAATCTAAAATTATATTTTCATTTATATCTTTCCCTTTAATAATATTTAAAACAAATTTGGCATAATCTTCTGCCGTTGTATAAAGGCCGGCACTGGGATTTGCGGTATAAGACTTTGATAATTCATTTTGTAGAGTCTGATACATATCATGACCGTATGCGATTTTTGTTTCAAAACGATCCTGCCAAACCATAGAACTATTATTCATTCCTAACGGCTTAATTACTTCATTCAACATCAGTGTTTCAAGAGATTCGTTTCTAATGTGTTCAATAACCATCGAAAGATATCCATATCCATCACCGGAATACTGATATTGAGTACCTGGTTTAAAACGTAAAGGGTAAGGAATAGAGACCCCCATAAAACCGTGCGAAAAACCTGAAGTATGACTCAATACCATTCTTGCTGTTACTTCATTTAGCCATTCTACTTGAAAACCTTTCGTATTAACCGGGTGGGTTAACATATTTTCAATTTTACTGATCGGGATATATTCTACTAAAGGCTTATCCAGTTCCAGATCACCTTTATCTACCACTGTCATAACTAAATATGAAAAAAGTGCTTTGGTTAATGAGGCAGCTGGAAAAACAGTATTTTCTGACACGAGTTCTTTTGTTTCTGAATTTTTCACTCCGAAACCCTTACTCCATATAATTTTACCGTTCTTGATGACTGAAATAGAAGCACCAGGAATCATTGCTTTTTCCATCAGCATAGGCATATCTCTTTCCAATTCTTCAATAAGAATTTGATTTTCACTATTAGTAGAGCAACCCAAAATGGAAGTAACTAAAAGGATAAATATTAATTGCTTATAGTTGGATATTAGTTGTGTCATTTTCTTATTTTTTTAAATTCCCTAGTGTCATGTCAATTACAAAATGTCGTGACTTCCTGTCAAAACCTGTCAGGATTCAAAATCCTGACAGGTTTATAGATTAATTCATGCTTGACTTAACACTAGAATAAATTTCATCTCATACTCTATTGGAATCTGCTCAACATTACTCTTCCACTTATATAGGATATTTTAATTAAAAACTATCCAGCTTAACAAATAATTCAGAGTCCCTCTTTAGGTATTATCCTCCGAATCCGGTTTGCATTGTACTCTGATATATAAATAATACCTGACTTTGTAATTGCTATACTATTAGGCCCGTCAAATTCTGCATTAAGTAATAATCCATTTTTATCTCCTGCATTTCCGGTTCCTGCATATATTTCTACTTTCCCGTCTGGCAAAATTTTATATACTTTATTATGTCCATAACTTGGTACATAAAGATTCTCTTCTTTATCAAAAGTCAAATATTGCAAACGCGCTAATGGTTCATTCCTTATTTTTGCAAATTCACTAACAAAGCCACCCGAATTTACCTTATTTATAATACCTGAAGCAAAATTAGAGACGTATAGGTTACCATGTCCATCAAATGCTAATCCATCCGGTGCACTTAAGCCATTAACAAACTCCGATATTTCTCCGTCTTTTGAGATCTTTAATACATTATTACCAGCACCATTTCCCCAATTTGCAACATATAGATTTTCTTCTTTATCGATTGTAAATCCATCAGGCCCATTTAATCCTGAACCTGACAAATAAGTATTTACTGTTTGGGCTGAAATGTGATTAATATGAAATCCTAAAATCAAACAGATAAATAAAAAACTAAAAGATGTTTTCAAGTCTTTCAGGCTTTTTCTTCTTTCAAACATTATATTGTCCAGTTTAACTTCTATAATTCTATCATTTGAAATGACAAAGTAAATACTTACAGT
>DAOVYZ010000464.1 GCA_030635365.1 Bacteroidales bacterium | reverse complement strand
GCACGGATCATTTGATAATTAGCAAGTCCTGCTTGCAGCAGGCAAGTAGTTGTGATTTACTGTCGTCTATATAAGTTAACCGTGCTACGACTAATTGCTTAATCTGCAAACGAATAAAAATACACTTGCGGATTTGAGGTTTATGCTTAAATTTGCATGAGTTTAAATTAAAATAACATGAAAATTCAAATAATTAATGGCCCGAATCTAAATTTACTAGGAACCAGAGAAAAAGATATTTACGGGGAAATTACTTTTGAGAAGTATTTAAAACTACTGAAAGAGCACTTTACCGATATTAGTTTCGATTACTACCAATCAAATGTTGAAGGTGAAATTATAAATAAAATTCATAAAATTGGTTTTAGTTATGATGGAATTATACTAAATGCAGGAGCTTATACACATACATCGGTGGCTATAGCTGATGCAATTAAAGGTGTAAACAGCCCTGTTGTGGAGGTTCATATTTCGAATGTGTTTTCCAGGGAAGAATACAGGCATGTATCTTTAATTGCATCCAATTGTTTAGGAAGTATTTCAGGATTTGGATTAGATAGTTACAGATTAGCTATTGAGAGCCTGAGAGTATTAAACAAGGATAAAACTGATAGTAAGTAACAGGTAGTTGCAGTTTGCAGAAAGCAGTTATCAGTCTGTAGTAAACAGTTAGAAACAGAACAAGGAAACACAAAATTTTGAACTAAATTAAATATGAACAAGAAAACAAAAATAGTAGCCACTATTTCAGATAAGATGAGTAGCCCTTCTTTTATAAAATCTCTTTATGATGAAGGAATGGATGTTGTGCGAATGAATACAGCACATATGGGGCCGGAAGATGCAAAAAAACTCATAAATGATGTCAGGCAGGTTTCTGAGAAAATAGCATTATTAATTGATACCAAAGGCCCTGAGGTAAGAACTGTAAAAACAGATAAGATTGTTGAACTAGAAATTGACCAGGAGATTTTGCTTAAAGGGGATCCCTCAGAAGAAACAACAGATGAATGTATTTATGTATCGTATAAAGATTTTGTTAGAGATGTACCCAATAATGCTACTATTCTGTTTGACGATGGTTATGTCGGGTTAGAAGTAATTGAAAAACGTTCGAATGCACTTTTATGTAAGGCTTTAAATAATGGAATCATTAAAGGGCGAAAAAGTGTTAATGTTCCTAATGTATCTTTTAATTTACCTTCGATAAGTGAGCGTGATAAGTCGTTTATTAAATTAGCTATTGAGCAGGATATTGATTTTATAGCACATTCGTTTGTCAGAAGTAAGGATGATGTATTGGCAATACAAAGAATGCTTGATGAAAAAAATAGTAAGATTAAGATCATCGCAAAAATAGAAAATCAACAAGGCGTAGACAATATTGATGAGATTTTGGATTATGCTTATGGAGTTATGGTTGCTCGTGGTGATTTGGCTGTAGAAATTCCTTATGAAAAAATTCCTGGATTACAGAGGTATTTAATTGGTAAATGTATAGAAAAGCGAAAACCTGTAATTATTGCAACTCAAATGTTGCACTCAATGATAGAAAACCCAAGGCCTACTCGTGCAGAGGTTAATGATGTTGCAAGTGCAGTTTATAGAAATACCGATGCTATAATGCTCAGTGGAGAAACAGCTAATGGGGCTTATCCTGTTGAATCTGTTCGTACAATGGCAAAAATAGCAATGGAAGTTGAGCAATCAAAAGATCCGTTCAATGATATTCCGGCTGTAATTATTAATAATGAAGTTGCAGCATATTTGTGCAAATCGGCTGTTAAAGGGGCAATAAGGCTTGGTGCTAAAGCAATAATTGCCGATTCAACATCCGGGCGTACACTAAGAAGTTTGGCAGTTTATCGGGGAGCAATACCTATTTTTGCACAATGCTATTCAAAACGTACCATGCGTGAAATGGCGTTAAGTTATGGTGTAATTGCGAATTATATGCACCCAAAGGAAACTTCACATGAGTTTTTGTCTGAAGCTTTAACCAATTTGATTACTAATTATACTTTTACTAAAGATGATTTATTGGTTGTTGCAGCAGGAAATTTTGGGAGAAGCTACGGCGTATCTTATACGGAAATAGCAACTCTGGAAAATCTTTTGGGGAATCTGTAATTTTAATAATTCCAAGCCCGTCGGTTTTTTAACGCCAATTGGTTAAACCGTTCTCAAATCATAATTCCTTATTCATTTTTAAATTCTTAAGTTGGTATTCTCAGATGTTATACTAAAGCTATATTCAGGATAATCATAAATTGGAACACGTGGTTCCGTTTCACCTATTGAATAACCCCATATACTTTCGTAGTCTGAGATATCTTCACCCATATCTTCCAGTTGATTGAGATATTCACTAATTGATTTTGACTCAATTATTATTATTTTACCCATTTTCTCAATAATAGGACTGTGATTCCGATTTGTATCGTGATCGAATTCTAATATTCTTCGCCCGTAGCGGGTAATACCAATGGTTCTATACGTGAGGCTTTTTCCCACACCCGGTAGATTTAATACGTTTCTGTCAGTACCAAGGAAAGGTAAATCAGCTCTATTTCGTAAATCTGATATATTATCAACTAACATTTCAGCATTATTGGGGAAATCTTTTATTTCATCATAATACTTCTCCGGAATTTTTCCAATAATTTTTTCTTCCATTTGCTCCTGAACAGCTCTTTCGTTAGTTGCAAAGTTGAAATTATTTTCCATGTATCCTTTTACACTAAAAGTATAATAATTAATTATTCCAATATCGTTAAGTATTTTACGTAGTTTAGAAGAGTGCCCACGACGTGATGCTGCCGAAGTAAATACTAACTGGTTAGTAACTGTCCATCCGGCATAAATTAATTTCCTAATACCTTCACGAGCCTCAGGTGTAACTTCCATTGGCGATTCAAAATGTGTTTGTATTACAAATTGCTTGATTCCAATTTTAGAGGCTTTCTTTTTAAATGCATGAAGTATCTTTGCTAACTCTTCTGTTATTCGTTGAGGCAAATATACAGGTAACCGGGTTCCCAGCCTGATTCTTATTATTTCTGCATATTTTTCTCCATTATCACGTTTTTTATTACTATTCTTTTTGCACAATGCCATTTCATATATTTCATTTAATATATGATTAAGCGATTTATCAGAGCTCATTAAGGCATCGCCACCTGTAATTAGTATATCACGTAGTTGAGGGTCTTCTTCCCAATATT
>DAOVYZ010000453.1 GCA_030635365.1 Bacteroidales bacterium | reverse complement strand
GATATAGCTTCATGTTGCCTTCCAATAATTGCTTGCCATAAAGGGGTTGGGAATTCAGATGAAATTCCTGAATGTGAATAGGCATTGACATTAGCACCATTATTTATTAATATTTTCATACATTCAATATATCCCCCCATCGAGGCTCCATGTAATGGTGTTTCTCCATATTCATTTCTTACATTAACACGGGCACCTGATTCTAAAAGCAATTTAATTATATCCGGTTTATTTGAAACAGCTGCTAAATATAAGGGTGAATTACCTTCTTTATCTAATTTGTTCACCAATGAAGGGTCTTTTGCAGCTAAAACTTTAATTTTTTGAGTATCATTTTTATTAACGGCATTATGCATTTGCCCTTTAACAACATTCCATTCTGAATGTGTTGTAAATAAAAAGAAGCTTATAAGAATAAATAAGATTTGGTTTTTCATTGTAATATATTTTTTAACGTATTTCAAATTTGCCCGAAGCTATCTCTTCATCAGCCATAAATAATTTCACAGTATAAATTCCTTTACTATATACTGCCCCGGGTGTTTTACTCCCCCAACCCTGGGTTCTCCACGAACTGGACCACTCATTATCTATTAAAGATATTTTTTTCGACCTGCATAATTCAGTCCCATCCGGTTTATAATAAATATAAGTAATTATAAAATTCACTTTTTTACCCGGGTCCATATGCTCTAGGTTCAATTCCCACATAATATATCTTGTTTCGCTCTCATTAAACTCTTCAGTATATATTCTTTGATCTTTTGGAGGTGTACCGTAACCACTTTCAAAAAATAACAGAGAGCTTACTTTCCCATTAATATCTGATAATTTAAGAGGTGGTGAAAATTCGATAAGGTTTTTATTTTTATACATTGCAGTTAATTCGCCAACATCGCTTCCGGTATATTTTATTTTTTCAGCAGGTTTAGATAAATCTATAACTGATTGTTTATTGCCTGTTGATGATATATACAGTTCATATACATCATCATTGTGCCAGTATTTCCATATTTCAAGGCCAAGTGCTTCAACCGCAACAACTATATGTGGTGGGCCTATAGTTTCCAATACATCATTTGCCGAAGTTTTATACTTCTCTAATATTTCGAATTTAGGACTAAATTTTTTCAACAATTCATCTAATTTCGATTTATACCGGCCTCCTAATTGCCTATATAAATATGTGTTATCAACAGGGAAACCTGTTATATCCAAAGGAGTAAGATCTCTGTTATTACGGATATTAATATTTGCTCCTTGCTTTACCAGGTACCTGATCATATTATATTGCCCTGTACTATAAGCCCCGGCTAACAGATGTAGCGGGGTTTCCTCATAACTATTACGTACATTAACATCAGCACCGTTTCTAATTAATAGATCTGCGATTATAATATTTTCGCATTTATGCATAACCTGATTTTTTAAAGAAGCATCGCCTGTAACTGATATATCAGCTCCTTTTTTTAATAAAAGATCAACAATATCATATAAATCATGACTAACAGCAAATACAAGGGCTTCTTTTGACCTGTTTTCCTCCGACTTAAAATCAGCACCTGAATTAATAAGAAATTCCGCTATTTCAACTTTTTCATAATTAATTGCACTGCATAAAGGGGTATAGCTTAAATTATTGACTGCATTAATATCAGCTTCGTTTTTTATCAACAACTCACAAATCTCATAATAACCTTTTGAGGCTGCAATATGTAAAGGAGTATTGCCTTTTTCATCAATATTATTTATTACAGAAGGTGAGCTATTTATTAATTCCTTAGCTTTTAAATAATTTCCCTTTTCAAATGCTTTATCAATTTGGGCTGATATTACCAATGGCCAAACTAAACCAAATATTACAAATATTTTTTTCATATTTTTTGGATTGAAACTTAAAATAAAATCCCAATTTACAAATTTCCGGCAAGACTCCAAATGGAATTAAAAAATCTGTTTAGTAATTTACTAATTTTGATTTTGGGAAAGCTTCCTGCACACTGCAGGAAGCTTTCCCAAAGTGTTGAAACCATCCCGTATGCTGCATGGTACTTTCCCAAACAGTTTATTAACACAACACGCTTTGTTTGGATAAGCTCTTGAAAAATAGTATATTCGATTTTTAATTTTTAAAACAATATAAGGGCTACTTGTGCATTATTCCCGGCAAAACATACCCAAAAACAACTGCAAAGCTTTATTTAAAGGCTTTATGGAGATTGTACCAGGTTTTGTATAAGCAAAATAGCAGGACAAAATGTCCTGTTATCCATAGTTACCACCAATTATAGCAGCATGACACGAAAGATATTGCATCTGATTTTTATAATACTTTTCATTGGTTGTACAAATCCTAATGAAAAGTACTTCTTGGATATTTTGGAAAAAACTGATAAAGTATACTTATATAAAAGGATAGACGAGAATTTTTGTCCAATAAAATCATTCAATTATACTGAAACACAAGAGATAATCAATCATATAAAAACTGACTTTAAGATTGAAATGCAGCGAAAATTTATCGGTGATTTAAGATTAGAATTATATCAAGGTGACTCATTGATAGGTTATTTAAAAATAGATAATGGAGAGATACCATTTGTAAACTTCAGTAATTCTGAGAAAGGATTTGGATTCAGATTGAATTATAGTTTGGGCAGGTTTCTAGAAGAGATAACTGCTAATGAATACGCTGATTGTGCCCAAAATGTTGATATCACAAATAAAAGATTCTACAACGATAATAATTGGCTTAGATTTGACAGTATTTCAGTATTGGAATTTGTAGAGCTGTTACCTGTTAAAAATGTAGCACCCAACTATTTTTATATTATTACAACAATTGGACAAGCAGATTCCAACTGGATAAGTAAAGATGACATTGAAAACTTGATAAAAATGATTGATTCTGAACAACCAGCTTATTGTATAATGAGAGTAATTTCATCACATTTGCCAGTTGGAGAAGAATCTACATTAGGCGGACAAGTAATGAATTTAATTGATTCATACAGATTTAAACGACCATATCCTTACTTTTTGACTGATTGTTCTAAGACAGATAACGATAGGCAAAAGGAAATAAAAGATTGGTGGACAGAAATTAACAAATAACTGGTGGTAACAGCGGGTCTTAAAGCATGCGGGGTGTAGTGGTATTTATACATTTTTTGTTATCTTTAACTTTCGGTAACGGGGGATACTGAAACACGGCGAAAACCCGCACAGCTTCAAACCCGCGGACCGTTACCAAACATATTAAAACTTAAACCATGAATAATTATTACAAACTTATTTTTACAATTGGAGTAGTCATATTTCTGACTGCATGTGATACTCAAAAGGAATCCAAAGATTCTAGTTTTCCAATTT
>DAOVYZ010000259.1 GCA_030635365.1 Bacteroidales bacterium | reverse complement strand
TTCATGTGGTAAATGAAACTTTAAAAGAAATAGGTACAATTAATAAACCTAACTATATTATTTTCAACAAAATTGATGCATACACTTTTGATAAAAAAGATGAAGATGACTTAACTCCTAAAATTAAAGCTAATTATACTTTAGATGAATTAAAAAATACCTGGATGGCAAAAAACAATGAGCATTGTATTTTCATTTCAGCAAAACAAAAAGAAAATATAGATATCTTTAAAGAATTACTCTTCGAAAAAGTAAAAGAAATTCATTCAGTACGTTATCCATATAATGATTTTCTTTATTAAAATAGTATATTCTATTATTATGTGAATTGTTGACTTCTTTATTTATAAATCGATTTTATGTCTATTTACTTCAGGATAGAACAATAATATGAAAAGGGCTGTTCTAAATAAAACAGCCCCTTTTCATTATCCGGTATTTGAATTATTTTGTAACCTCCAAGATTTTGCCAAACAAATCTTTATTTGCTTTTATCTTATCTGTATTCCCGTACACACAAATTGCTTCTTGAGCAAGAATATCAGCCACTAAATTTGTTAATGCTTTTATTTTCTCAGGAGTTATTGACAATACTTCATTTCTTTCTTCTTTCAAGTCATCATAAGTCGTATTTGTAAAATAACGCCGAACTGCTATTGATCCCCTTCGTGATGCCGTTGTCGGTTGATCCATATTTGAAATTGTTCCAATAATAAATCGAGTCATTTCCGCATTATCAGCATCAAAATCATTAAGGAAATTAGTTGCTGCATCGTAATTATCTAATGTTTCTTTCAAATTAGGATCACGGTATGATGCAAAGAATACATTTCCTGATGGATCAAACCCGCAAAAACCTCCATATGCACCTCCAATTACCCGAATTTGAGTATGAAGGTATTCCGTTGAAAGTATCTGATCAAGTACGCGAATATTACCATTCCATTCATGCCCAAGTTTTTTAAAATTATATCCTTTTGTAACATATTGTACTTTTGAAGCCGACATTAAACCCTCATTCTTAATAGAAAAATCAAACTCCCAATCATTCACTTCCCCATTCCCTTCCGGCAATGAAGCAATAAATGTTTCTAACCCTCCTTCAAATACTGAATAGTTTTTCTCGGAACAAGTAATATTTGCTATTAAATTTTTTTGATTAAATAATAAAGAAGCTGTCTTTGAAAGTTTTTCAATAACTTCCTGTTGCTTTGTTTCAAAATTGTCAGTTATATCAGTAATAAATCTATAATATTCCAATCCATATGTTAATTCATCAAACATACCCTCATTAGAATAATATGAACTTAAACGTGTAATGGCATAATTAATTCCATTATTTTTTACACGCGACTCTAGTCTTGACTGGTGACGAATCAGAACCGCTTTCAATCTTTCAACATCATCATATTTTGAAGTATTCAGTATTTCAGTAACTAACTCAAATAGCTTATCGTTTTTATCATTAGTTGCTTTTGCCGTTAAATAAAATTTAGGTAAAAGTTTCTCATCTGAGTTATTTTCCAAATAAGAATTTAATCCGGTATAAAAGCCTCCAGTATGAATATTTAAAGCATTGTCTAATTCCCCAAAAGAATAATTCTCAGTATTTAACATTCCAATAATTTCTGCTAAAAGATTCCCATATGGTATTAATTCTTGAGGTAAAACACGTAAATCAAAATATAAACTTGTATATAAAATATTATTAGTAAAATCTTCATGGTGCAAGACAGGAATATTAGCAACACTTTTCTCTTCAATACCATACCATTCAATATCCGGGCTAATATCAGAAAGTTCTAACATTGGGATTGTTGCAAGTGCCTCAGGAGTATCTTCTTCTTGCTGATACTCTTTTAATGCCTTTGTTTCTTCAACTAATTTTTCGAGTTCTTCTTTACTAAGGCTTGCTTTGTAATCAGCTAACTCCTTTTTAATTTTAGCAGATATTTCCTTTTCCAAACCTGGTTGAGGTTTTAATGCCATTAGCAAAGCATTCGGATTTTCCAGAAAATACTTTTTAACAATAGACTCTAATAATCCATTTTCAATACCTTCTTTCACTTTTGCTAATGGTGCCTCAAATTCCAATTCAAGAAATGGATTATTTGCAAAAAACATACCTCTATATGACCTCATTAAATACATCATCCCTTTATGCGGAGTATTACCTTCACGCAAGTTGAATTCTATCCTATTCACAATACCTTCTATAGCTTGCTTATCAAATCCTTCTTCACTTACTTTTTGAAGAGTATTAAATACTACTTCATCAAACTTTTCTTTATCTTCCGGATTTGCATTTTTTACTGTAATTTGGAATAAATTTTGTTTCATCCTATCCAAAGAAGCTCTAACATCTTTGCCAATCTCTGCTTCTTGTAACGCTAATCTTAATGGAGCAGATTCATGATTAACTAATGCCTCTCTCAAAATATTCAATGCCATAACCAGCTCCTGATCAATATTCATGCCCGCCACGAAATTATAGCTTAAGAAAGTTTTATCTTTTGTAGAGCTACCTTCAGGAACAGCATAGGATTTTTCGGCTATCTTTTTTGCCTCAAAAGGCTCTTGAAGAGGAATTTCTATTTTTTCATTTGATTTTTCATATTTAGATAGATATTCTGAATCAATAAATTGTAATTCCTTTTCTAAATCAGCATCTCCATATAATAAAACATAACTATTTGATGGATGGTAGTATTTTTTATGAAAGTTTTTAAAATACTCATCGGTAAGCCCCGGTATTGCCGATGGGTAACCTCCTGATGAAACTCCATATGTATTATTCGGAAATAGAATCTTATTTATTTGAAAATCTAATTCCCTTGAAGGATTTGAAAAAGATCCTTTCATTTCATTATAAACAACACCATTATATATAATCTCACTATTAATATCATCTAATTCATAATGCCATCCTTCTTGTTTTAGAATTCTTGGATCAGAATGAAGAAGAGGATTAAAAACTGCATCAAGATATACATGCATTAAATTAAAATAATCTTTACTATTCATGCTTGCAACCGGGTAAGTAGTAAAGTCGGAACTTGTCATTGCATTGAGGAAAGTGTTTAAGGACCCCTTACTAAGCACATCAAAAGGACTTTTTACCGGAAAATTTTTAGATCCATTCAATACAGAGTGCTCCATTATATGAGGAGTACCATAATCAAATTCAGGGGTAGTCTGAAATGCAATATTAAAAAGTTTATTAGCATCATCGGCAGCAATCTTTAATAATCTTGCACCACTTTTTTCGTGGATGAAAAATAAACAATTGGCATTAACTTCATCAACAAATTTTTGTTCTATGAGTTTAAATCCTGAGTAGGTATTTCCAACCTTGTAACCAGAACCCGGGGAACATGCCCATACCAGCGTAATGATCGTAATTAAAATAAAGGATAAGATTTTGTTTTTCATGTTTTTAGAATTTATGTTAATTATTAAAATAGTAGTATAAATCAATACTTTTTAAAAGAAGCTTAAATTTACAAAAAAAGTGAATCCAAATAAATTTTTGTTAAGTTTTAACATTTTCTAAACGCAAGTATTATAAAAAAAGTGTATTCCCTAAAAAGCCTTATTTAATTTATATGAACTTATAAAAATTAGGGATTTATAAAAATAAGATTTTATTTTCAATCATTAAATTATGTTAATTTGTTATTAACTTAATTTTAAAATTTGAATGCTTTTATTTACATTTAATATTTTAAAAGACAATAAAAAAATGTGCCCTTGCTATATCTTACCGTTTAAAACCAATAATAGCCATATATTTAATTTAAAAACTGATGAAAAAAGAACAAGAATCTAACAATCAACAACCAAACGGCCAAACTGATTTTGTGTTAATTGGTATTGGTATTATGAGTGCAACTTTGGGTGTATTTATAAAAAAACTTATGCCCGATGCAAAAATTACAATCTATGAGCAATTAGACCAGGTAGCTGCTGAAAGCTCAAATTCCTGGAATAATGCAGGTACGGGGCATTCTGCTTTTTGCGAATTAAACTATACGCCCGAGCAGAAAGATGGTTCCATAAACATTGATAAGGCATTACAAATTGCATCATCTTTTGAGATATCAAAACAATTTTGGGCTTATCTTTTAGCACAAAAGAATTTGCCTCAGGATTCTCCATTTATCAGTGCTGTACCACATATGAGTTTTGTATGGGGAGATGAAAATATTACTTTCCTTAAAAAGAGGTATGATGAATTAACTAAATATGCCCTTTTTGAAGATATGGAATATTCTGAAGATTTTGATGAAATTGCATCGTGGATACCAATGATGATGAAAAATCGTGATCGAAATGAAAGAATTGGAGTTACAAAGATGAAAGCCGGTACAGATGTAAACTTTGATGTTATAGCTGAAAGTATGATAGAATATCTAAAAAGCTGCAAAGATGTTGAAGTTCATCTAAATAATAAAATCAAAGATTTGGCAAGGCAGAAGGATGGTAGTTGGAAAATAAAAGTAAAAGATCTTAAAAGAAAAAAATCTAAAAATGTTATCAGCAAATTCGTATTTATTGGAGCAGGTGGTGGCGCTTTCCCATTATTACAAAAATCCGGAATAAAAGAGAGTAAAGGTTATGGTGGATTTCCGGTAAGTGGAATGTTTTTACAATGTAAAAACCCAGATGTTTTAAAAGAACATCAAGCCAAGGTTTACGGGAAAGCTGCTGAAGGATCCCCTCCTATGTCAATGCCTCATTTAGATGAGCGATATATTCGGGGAGAAAAATCTTTATTATTCGGGCCTTACGCAGGTTTTTCAACTAAGTTTCTAAAAAGTGGTTCAAAACTGGATCTCCCAAAATCATTTAGGTTACATAATATTTTACCTATGCTAGCAGTTGCAAGGCATAATTTTGGCCTCATTAAGTACTTGGTTAGCCAAGCTATGCAATCACCTAAAGACAGGTTTAAAACCCTGAAACTTTATTTCCCTGATGCTAAAATGGAAGATTGGGAATTATGTGTAGCAGGACAAAGAGTTCAGATTATGAAAAAAGATGAGAAAAAGGGCGGAGTACTAAAATTAGGTACTGAAATAATAAGTAATTCAGATGGAAGCCTGGCAGCACTTTTAGGAGCCTCCCCAGGTGCATCTACTTCTGTATCTATTATGCTTGATGTTTTAGAAAAATGTTTCCCTAAGGAAATGGCAACTAGCGAATGGCAGGATAAATTAAAAGAGATGATCCCATCTTATGGTAAATCATTAATTGATGATGCAAAACTTTGCAGGGAATCCAGAAAAGCAGCAGATAAAGAATTAAATTTAAAATATTAGAATTTTATATTAGTGCCATTCAAGTATTAACTAATCTACAACCCTGTCAGAATTTTTGAATTCTGACAGGGGTTTGAAAACAGGAAGTCACAACATTTTATGATTGACACGATACCAGGCCTATCTTAAATCAAAAAGAGGTTGTCCAAAAAGTTAAAAAAAATAAAGAATTGTAGTTTTTTCTACTTTGCGAAACTTTGGGTCTTCTTTGTGAAACTCTGTGTAACAACATTTTGTCATTATACCACAAAGTAGCGCAAAGGAAACGCAAAG
>DAOVYZ010000244.1 GCA_030635365.1 Bacteroidales bacterium | reverse complement strand
GTCATGTGGTAATAAGCACCACCTCCAAATCCGTAAGCATTTATACTTGGGAACAAAGGAACACCGGCAGGCATCTCTGCCATTCCATCAAAATACCAATAGTTAAAGGTATCTGCTGCCTCTTCAATTGTTCCGAACTGCAGGTTACATGTAATTGTAACGGTTTTAGGAATTTCAACCTGCAACCAACCGTTGAATCCATCTCCAAATATGGGATCTTCTTCAAAAAAGTGCAATGAACCTTTAATTTTGAATACGCTTAAATTACCACTTACCTTAAGTGAGTCTATTATACCAGTCTTAAATTCGTAATAAGTTCTGAATGCATTTGTTGCTTGTCGCCCGACAATATCAAATTTTGTTTCGGCAATATTAGCTGCAATTTGATCACACAGCCTAATATTTGTATGTATCTGCATTCCCGGATCTGTTCCCGATAATGCTGTGATACTTTTTATATCAAGCGCGAAGCCTCCCAGTTTTTTCTTTCCGTCGCCAGACGAAAATGTTCCAAGAGACAGAGTAGGCATATTATTTTGAGTGCCAACATTCAGGTTTTCAAATTCTACTCCGTTTAATTTTAGTTTTTTCAACATTCCTACATTTCCGCTAATATTCATTTCACCGTTTAAATTGGCACTGGCAGTAAACTGACCTGAATTAAACTGTATATCAATTGTAGATGATTCTTCTATATCCATTTTTGCTTTCCACATGGGTACTTTTAAATCATCCCTGGGGTCAATAGCAAATTGATAATCCAGATCGCCATTATTTATACTTAACACACATGAATAATTTATAAATGAGGTATCAGAAGCAATTGGTAATAGCATCTTGCCTGAAAATTCACCTTGTGTAAGAGAATTTTTAAATAGATTCAGATTTAAACTATTTATTGAAAAACTCCATCCTGAAATATTTCCTTCGGTAATTTCTAATACATTATTTTCAAGTATCTCTACAGATACTCCCTGTTCATCTAATACAATATTAGAAGCATTCAGTGTTACAGGTCCATTATTGGTTATATTTACATTTTGCCCAGGGAAACTTATTTCTCCAGCAGGTAACAAAATTCCTGTCCAATCAGACGATCCTGCTGAAGGGTCGGCTGCGACAAATGAACTTGGAATTGATGGTGGGTTTGACAGGTCTGAATGATCGAAAAATCCAGGTTGGGTAATATCAAAAATAAAGTCATTTAAATTACCCGCTATAAAAGGATTTGTAAACTCTATTGCCCCAATCCAATCATTCCAGCTATTGGCAGTGGCTGTTAATTTTGCCTCAACCGGAGATACTCCATCTGTTTGAACTATCTGGTTTGTCGGGAATATATAATCAGCCTGTATTCTCAGGTTCTTTAATCCGTTTTTATCTATTAACACATAAGTTCCTGAATCGGATGGTGTTGACAGATTCGAGTTCCAGCCTTTTAGTTCGATATCAGCCTGGCTTGTAATTAAATCAAGCGTCATATCGCTTTCGAGATATAATGCTGATTGCATATCGCAAATATCTGTTCCCGATAAGCAAATATACTTTTTACTAAACCCGGCAATATTCGGTGTAGCATCCGGCAAATCAACAGCTATGGCTGCATCAAATGAAGCGTTGGTTGGTGTAAAATACATGCCTGTAACCGCTACTGTATTTATATTTCCATTCGATAAATCATTTAGTCCCAGAGGCAATTGTAAGGATGTACCATTTGCATTGGCAGCTAATTGGTATGGGTGGCTATTAAAATAATTTTTCAGTTCCAGCAATTGTGCAGTATTTAATGTAAGCAGATCATCGGTTGAACCACTTTGTGGAATAAATGTAGCATCAGTGCTTACTTTAGCAACTGCATACCCACTTATTGCCTCGTTTGAGCTATTAAGCTGAATATCTGTAAAATCAACTTCAAGCGGAATGGTAATACCTGATGATAATGGAAAAGGCAAGGTGCCATCTCCGCTAAATGTTCCATTTCCATCAGGCTGACTTGTTATATCAGATATTGTTATACTATATTGACCTAACATAAAAGTTGAATTAGCATTTACAGTAGGGTTGTTTTCCACATTTCCTGATGGCAAGTTAATATTGCAATTGCATGAGAATTGAAAAGCCTGTGTTAGGGATGGTGAAGGAGGAGGCGGTGGTGGTGTATTGTTTGAAACATACCTGAATGTAACCACTTCACTTTTTCCATCATTGAAAATAGGTTGCAGGTTTTGAGCCGACCTGGCAATAACCTGCATCGCATACACGGCACTATCTTCCAAAGGCCAGTCGCTTGGTAAGTAAACATACCCGGGCATTGACACTGTTTTCTTTAATGGATTTCCTACATTGTAATTTACGGCTTGTAAGATTGCATCATTCGGATTTTGGCCTTTTAACAATTTAAGTATATATAAATCATAACTTATAATATCTCTGCCGATATTTCCTGTTACAGGTGTCCATGCAAACTGTGGCATATTTGTAAACACATCCATCTCATCAATTGGGTTTGTAATAACCGGTGGCTGAAGGAATGCAATAGGAATTATGGCGCATCCCATCGGGTAAGACTGGGAAAGATTTTGACGCGTGTTGTAATCCAGCACTTCAATACAAAATGAATAAGTTCCTTCAGGGACAATACCGTCTTTTAATATCATGTTTCTTATTCTGCTATCCGCAACAATATCCACATTGTTTTCGTCTAAAAAATTAAACCCCACCGTATTCGAGTTTACTTGCATGGTACCCGGAGGAACCGTAATAGGGCGAGAAGGGCGGTATTCTTGCCTTGTGGTAATACTTGTGCCATTATCTCCTGTTATTGCACCTGTAAGCATAACACTGTACGTAGCAGTTGTTGTATTTGTTAATGTAACTACCATCTTTTCCTTAAGCCTGGAAAATTCATACAACCTGGCACTATAAGGTGGTATTACGTTTACATTAACTGTAATTTCGTTGCCGGTATACTGCGAATACGTATCCGTGCAAAATAAGCTTGTCAATAATAAGATCAAGACAAGATTGAAAAATAATGTTTTTGTTTTCATTATAAATGGTTTTATAGTGATTTAATATATTTTATTTTCTTCGATTTTATCATATTATATCTTAAAAAGTATAATTATAACTTATGGTTGCCATTGTTTCCGAAAAACTTCTTGTTTCTGCCAGCTCGGTACTCATTTCCTTACTAACATGATTGTGAAGCCACGATACATTAAGCGCTATATTGTGTTTTAGGTTTTTAGTTATACTCATTTGGGCTGTTCCATTAATATTTAATGTATAGCCGTTACTGGCATTGTCAAAATAATTTTTGTTATATGAAACTGATAAAGCATCCTGCATTCTGTTCTCAAAAAATGGCTTAGTGATGTTCAGCGAAACTCCAATGTTTTGTAATATTCCATTTACAATTTCGGTATAATTGTAAAATACCGATGGGCTGATTGATAAATTAGATTCCATTGACATAAAACTATAGCTCAGGCTCGAAATAATCGATATCATATCGGATGTCATATTATTCAGTATATTCTTGTTTTTTAGCTCCTGATAACCAAGGTGCATACTGTAAATACTGGTTGATTTTTCATTGATAAAACTCAAGCGGGGCATTACCGATATATTTTGTGAGATTTGATGTATTGTAAGCGAATCAGAAACATTTTCAATTAATCCCGAAGACTTTTGTGATATTCCATAATTTGAATACTGTATGTTCACTCCAAATTTCTGATTAGGATTAATAGACATGTTGCATGATCCAATTGTTCTTCCGGTACGCATAGCTTTTTTACCGTCTATATTATCATGTTGAAAACCCAGTGTACCACTAGTTATCCATTTATTTTTAAATAATAATAAAGTTGTTCCAAAAGTATATTGTTCCACATCTCCCTGTATATAATACATTCCCATTGATTTGTAATCGGGGTCTACTCTTTTGTATTTTGCTTGCAGGGAATATGTTCTTTGTTTAAACATTAAACTGGACTCTCCGGCTGTTAATAATTGTGTAGAAAAGTTGGGGGAAATTAACATCTTGAGAAAATCTAATTGCCCTAAATCATCTTCATCAGGCCCTTGAACTGTAATATCCATCGTATACAAACTCACTGCGACGTCTGTTTTCCAGGTCAATGCTTTAAATATTGTAAATTTTGAAGATATCCCTACTACGGCGTTTTCGGCAGGAGATATATTGTATTCAACCGGTTTGTATGGAATTGATGTTGTATCGTCAATTCCTTTAAAATAGATTAAATCGAAATAATTTTTTTTATTACCTATACCCAATTTGACTGAGTATCCCATTCGTTTATATGCCGGAATAGGCCGCCGGTATAAAGATGAATCTAATAATAATGTACTATCTTCCGCTATTGCCTCTTGAAATCTTCCATATACAGCACCAAATCTTAAAAGCCCGGGATTTAACTCCAGTCCTACCCCTAAAAAAGTATGGCCAGCTAAGGTATAGGGTGAAAAATTCACATTTCTATACCCCAAATGAAGCTTTGCCCATTTGTAATAAGGGCTTACACCGTAACGATTGAAAGGTTGGCTAAAACTGCTTTGCTCATCGGAATAGTAAATAGTAAACGGAAAGGTTATACCGTATAAAGAAATTGTTGGTGAACCACTTATTGAATATGAGAATGGCGACCTTCTTTGGTCTGTTCCAGATACACCGTAGAAATTTGCATTAAGGGATAATCCGCCCGAAAAACTAAAGGCTTTTTTCGTGTTAATATTTTCTAAATCCTGACTAAACATGTAACTTATAAATGTAAATAGAAATAAAAAAGTAATATAGAATCTTATCATGTTAAAGTAGGGGGTCAGTTTTGGTTAAATTCATTATGTGTTGTTTGTCTAAATGCTATTATATCCTGTATAATTTGGAAATACTTTCACAATAATATTGTAAAGTTTTTTTTATTCTTAAATCTGTTTATAGATGTAATTTACAACTATCAATATACATTCTGTAAAGAAATATTTTTTCTTATTAAGAGCAAGATACAATTTCCTATTTATTAAAAAAATAATTAATAATTATTTTTACTAGTACACTTCTATTAGCTTTTATTTAGAATAATTCTAGTTACTTTGCTAAAAAAGCGTAGTTTCTGCCAGTCGGCAGACAGGTTCAACTACGCTTAATCAGGGTGCCAATAGCTTATAAATTTCATCTCTTCCATATTTGATATTGTGTGTTAAATAAATCAAACCAGCCCATTCATTTCGGTTGGCATGTGGTCACACTTCGGCTCCGCTCAGTGTAAACGCTCAGTATAAAAATAAACTAATCCCGTAAACAACGAACAGAATAGCCCAACTCTTTAATGTAGTTGAGACTGTTTACTTCGCTGGCATTGTAGGCCAAGCCACGGTACCGTGCGTTAGTAGCATCGTACTCCGTAGCACTCCACCAGTAACTGCTGACCCCAATGCTTCTGAACGAACCAAAACGGTAGCCACTCGGAAGGGCTGTAAAACCAGTCTCGTTGGTTGCGCCTGTATTTGGTGTAGTCCAATGTGTTGTGCCGGTTTCTTTAAGTTTGCCACCGGCTACGCTTAAACCACCCAAATAATCGGTTAAAGTTGTCCATTCAGTATCGGTAGGCACATGCCAGCCTGTTGGGCATAGGTTTCCTGTGTTCACAGTGTACCAGTTATACAATGCTCCGTAAGTGTTTTTATATGTCGTTTCATCGTTATTGTACCAGCAATAAGCTGCTGTTGTTAAATTGTTCCATGCAGTATTGTCGGTTACTAAAGATATGGTTGTGCCATTATTGTATTTAGTGGTTTTTAAGTTTTCTGCCATCCATATTTGATTACCAATAACAACTACCGGATAAGTATTC
>DAOVYZ010000370.1 GCA_030635365.1 Bacteroidales bacterium | reverse complement strand
ATTAACCCATGCTTCGGGAATTGCACTCAGGTTTGTACAATTGTGGTCAATAATAAAATTGTCACTACCTGAATCACTATCTTTTTTGCAAGAAAAGATACTTAACATAGCTACGCAAATAAATAATAATTTGTAATTAATAATAGTTTTCATAGTAATTTAGTTTAGGTTTTTGTTAAGATATTGAATAAATTTTAATAATGAAAAATACCTATTTGTCTTTAACGAGATTAAATTGAAGAAGTTTTATTTTTATCTTTGTTACAAACTTTAGTTTATATGAAAAAGTTATTATATCTATTATTAATTATATGTTTTGGTATTAATGGTTTTGGGCAGAATGCATTGTATAATAGAATATTTAGTGATAATATTAAAACAGTTTTAATGCACCAAGAAGGCAATGACCTGTCGTTACCTGTATGGGAATTGGGGAGTATTAAAAAATTAATATTGACTTTTGATGACCTGGAAGCTGATACAAAAGATTATTACTATACAATTGTACATTGTAATGCAGATTGGATACCGTCAAACTTAAATCAAAGTGAATACATAGAAGGATATTTTGAAGATCAGATTTCTGAGTATCAATCCTCTTTTAATACTACCATTAACTATACGCATTATGCCTTGCGTTTTCCAAATGAATATTTGAATCCTCTTATCTCAGGGAATTATGTACTACAAGTTTTTGAAAATTCAAATCCTGAAGAGATCCTTTTTAATAAACGATTTATGGTTATTGAAAGAAAGATAGATATTAGGGCTAGTACTAAAAATATGAATCAATCAGGTTATTTTTATAATGATCAGGAGTTAGAAATTGTTGTTGATTATTTTGAAGATAAATTTTATGATATTGCACAAAATCTGAAAGTGCAAGTATTAAAAAATTATAATTGGGTTGATTATATGGAAGTTACACAACCCAGTATTATTAAAGGAAATGAATTTACTTTTAATGATTTTACCAAATTGAAATTCAAAGGGGGTAACGAGTTTCATCATTTTAATAGCAAAAATATTCATTATCATGCCGAAAATATTCGGAATATTAGTTTTGCAGATAATATGTATCATTTTCAGTTAGTTGAAAATAATGATGTAACCTTTAAAGAATATAAGTATAAACCGGATATTAACGGGCTTTTTAAAATTGATGTAACACAAAGTGAATACCCTGGAACAGAAGCAGATTATAATTATGTATATTTTACGCTGAATATGGATGCTCCGATGCAAACAGCCGATATTTATGTTTGGGGTGCTTTAAGTAATTATGAGTTTACCGATGAAAATAAAATGCGGTACAATTTTGACCAGAAAGATTATGAAGGGAGATTATTTCTAAAACAGGGTTATTATAATTACCAATATGTAGTTGTTGAAAATAAAAAACCTGATTTTACATATATTGAAGGAAACCATGCACGAACAGAAAATTCATATACAATATTGGTTTATTATTATGATTTTCGTGGAAATTATGATCGTTTGATTGGTTGGAGTGAAATTAATACAGTTAATAAATAATAAACTTAATTCGCAATATTTTAAAAAAATGAAAAAGATACTTTTTACTGGCAAATGGATTTGAAATTTATGAAGCCAGCGTTTTTATTGATGTAATAGAATGGAATAAAACATATGGAACAGGAGATACAGAATTATTTACTTGTGGCTTAATAAAAAATATAGAAAGTACTTTTGATGTTAAAGTCGAAACAGATTTTACTATTAACGAAATTGATCCTCAAGAATTCGATGTATTGGCATTGGGCAACAGCGGTATTTTGAAAAATAAAAAGAAGACGTTAAATTCTAATCAAGTTTATTTTGAACGTTTTTTTACATTAAATCGGTTACCAATAAAAAGACGAATATTGCCGGTTGAAGAAGAAATAGCAACTGATTCATAGTTATAGGAATTGGATGCTGAGACAAGTGTTATGCCTGCATATAAATGCTTACCTTCATATCCTAATGCCGCTCGCGCAGTTAGAATAATTGTAAGGTTTCCTTCTTGTTTTGTGCTAATTCCATTATCCCAAAATTCAGCATTTCTGTATCCTATCCCTGGAACCAGTGTTGCATTAATAAAGAAACGTTTAAGAAAAACAAGAGTATAAGTATATCCAAATGAAACTCCGGTAGAACTTGTAGTATAAGCATCAACGCCATAATAGGTAGATAAGCTATCAGGTAATTCCTGTGGAATAAATCCTTCGGGGGTGCTTGCAACATTTGCACTTATATAAGCACCTAAGATAAATGCTCCTGCACTCTTTTTCTGAATTTGGTTTCGTGTAAAAGCTGCTTTATATGAAAAGCGTTTATTATTAAAGAAATAATAGGCAGATAAACCAAATGAGTAGGATTTTAGATCCGGACTCATGGGGAAAGCATCATTTTGCCAATCAACAAATTTGCCCGGATTTTTCAGGTAAAACCCCTTATAGTATTGTAAGTAAGCATCAACGCCAATGGCTCTGGAATATATATTAAACTGGGCATCGAAGCTTTCAGTTTCACCGTAAATCTCATTGTCTTTATTCATAAATTCCGGGCTAAAAC
The DNA here is from genome assembly GCA_030635365.1 of Bacteroidales bacterium. Classification (GTDB taxonomy): domain Bacteria; phylum Bacteroidota; class Bacteroidia; order Bacteroidales; family UBA12077; genus UBA12077. The sequence goes on along the minus strand of DAOVYZ010000370.1, from coordinate 1,689 downwards.
TAACACCCAACCCTAACCATTTATAGCTAAAACCTAAGTTAACACTTGTTTTACCATTTGGTTCATAAATAAGTTTTTTGTTAATTTCTGTATTATTAAGTTCAATTGTATGAATCTTTCCAAGTAAACCTGTGTATATATTAAGCTTATCTGATACATCTTTTATTCTGGTTGTGTCATGTACAAAGATTCTTTTCTTTGAAAAAAGTGAATCCAGTTTTTGAGAGTATAACTCTGTTAAGCTAAAAAGTAGAATAAATATTAGGCATGTTTTTTTCATACATCCCATATTTACGTTAAAACTTTATGTTTGGTTTTAAAAATAATGTAAATTTATGTAACTAATCAGTGCATTAAAAGCATTGATATTTAATTGTTATAGGATTTTAATACTTTTTTTCTCGCTGATTTTCGCAAAATAATAATTTCAATTTCTGAGAAATCTGCGTGAACTTGCCTGCCGGCCAATGTCTTTAAGTTAAAGAATATCATATATAAATTTAAAATAGCCACAGATTCACAGATTTTAAAAAAATCTGAGATCTGTGAATCTGTGGCGAATTGGAGTAAGAAGTATAAACAACTTGGCAAATATATTGCAAATTTGGAATGGCAACCATACTTTACATATCTAAATTATTCAGTTAAAATAAGAAGAATGATTTATACTATAAACTGGATAGAGTGCTTTAACAGAAGTGCACGAAGTACTTGTTAATTTATTGAAAACTTTTCAATTACTATAGACACACAAAGATGGACACTACCACTGCGAACCGAACGAAGAGAGTTCACGAACACCTTTAATTTAAAAGTAATGGTGAGTAAAGCCTCATTCTTGACGTTTTAGCTTCGCTGAGATCGTAAACTAAGTATCTTACTTGAGACTTAGTTTTCTTGCAAGCTAATTAAGGATAGAAATAAAAAGGTTGCCCATTTTAGTATGGGCAACCTTTTATTTATTTAAAAATCTAAGAAGATTATTTCTTAATAAATCTTTCCGTTTTATTTTCTAAACCATTATCATATTGTAATATGTACAAACCCGGAGTTAAATCAGAAACATTTATTTCCATTACATTATCTGTAGCTTTAAATGTTTTAATCAAAGCACCTGTTGTAGATATTATTTTAATATCTGATTGAATTTCTGCATTGAATTCAATATTCAATACATTTTTCACAGGATTAGGATATATTTTAACACGAGAATCTGTTATACTACTATAGCTTTCATATGAGGCAAAATTAAAATTAACAGTATAATCTTCAACTTCACCATAATTAAATGATCCACATGGAGAAGGAGCAGTATTGTATCTCATTGTTACTCTCATGCGAGTTTGCCCTGAAGCTGATGTAGGAATAGTAATTGTTCCACTTACTGCGGCTTTTCCGCTTTTGCTAAATAATTGTTCACCGGAATCGGTAAAATCACCATCTTTATTAAGATCAATCCAAATTCTAAAGGATTCGTTATATTTAGATCCTGAGAAACTTGGAGTTAAAGTGACACTGTTTGACCCACTGGATAAATTAAATGTAGTACTTGTAAAGTCAGAGTATTTTGACTTACCTGATGTTTTTGTTGCTGATCCGATTTGAACTTTAGAAATCCATTCTTCATTAGCATCATTACTTGTTGCAGTGCAATAATTAATTGTCCCTCCGCTGGTAGTAACAGATTTT
>DAOVYZ010000205.1 GCA_030635365.1 Bacteroidales bacterium | reverse complement strand
GCTTGGTTTCTTGGCCTGATGTAAATACCAACATCCTTTCATCTTCGAAATAAATATAAAAGCAATTGGCAGCGTAAGGAATATTTTTTCGTGAAGTTGCTAAGGTTAATACGTGATGTTTATTTATAAATTTAAGTATTCGTTTATCAATTTCTGTCATTACATACTATAACAGTTATTCTTTAAATAAGTTTTGCAAAGTTAATTATAAATATTAAGAGTGTTGATTTATTTATTCAATTTTTGGATATAAAGTCATAATTCTGTTAAGAATATAATAATTGTAGATACTAAATGAAATTAAATACTAATGTCATGTCAATTACAAAATGTCGTGACTTCCTGTTTTCAAAACCTGTCAGGTGGGGTGTTAAAAATTTTGATTAATTAAAATTTACTTCGTACCTTTTTCTTATACAACCCTGTCAGGGTGCAAAACCACTGACAGGGTTTTGTGATTTTTGGTATTATTTTTAACACCCCACCTGACAGGTTTATAGATTAGTTCATGCTTGACTTAATAAGTATTTATTCAAGATTAATAATTCAACTAAATTACTTTTCCTCATTGAAAATTTTGAATCTTTGCTTAACTTTACAAAAACCGTTACCTTATATAAATCTACGTTTATTTGAATAATTATAAAAAAAATATTATTATTTCTCTGAAAGAGGAGCTGGGGCGGTTATTTATATTAAGTTTTACGGTCTTTTTATTCATTCTTTTTTTCCAACCTTTTCCTCTGGAAATGCTGGATTATAATAATAGATTATTGTTTGTTACCGGATTCGGAGCAATAACTTTTATATTATCTTGTATTATATTTATACTATTACCAGGATCATTCCCTAAATGGTTTAAAGTAAGTGAATGGGAAAGTGAACCCCCTTTCTTATTGAGGTTTTTTTTCATAATTTTTACTACTACTGCATTTGCATTTTATATTCGATTTGTAGGAATGGTTCCAATGACTTTATATATAACGTTTAAAATACTTTTGGTTTGTTTACTTCCATTAATTATATTAATAATACTAAATAAAATAAAATCATTTGAACGATTAATAAATACATTAAGAGATCAAAATAAATACTGTATTTCACAATTAAGAGAGTATGAAAAAAATGGAGGTGATGAAAAAATTGAAATAATATCTGAAAATAAATCCGATAGATTAAATTTAAAACTTAATCTTATTGTTGCTATAAAATCTGCAGACAATTATATTGAGATATTTTATTTAAGGAATAATTTAATCGAAAAAAAACTATTGAGAAATACTTTAAAGAATATAGAGTTACAATTAGTTAAACAAAAACATTTTATTCGGTGTCATCGCACAAGCATTGTAAATATAATGCATATCAAGGAGTTGACAAAAAGCTATAGCGGTTATAGTGTAAAAATGAACAATTTAGAGGACAAAATACCAGTAGCTCGGCAATATTTGGTATTGATAAAGGAAGCTATTTCTACCAAATAGTAGCCAGGTTATTCATCCCATAATATGTACAGTTCGCCCCAGTTGGGTTTCTTTGCCCCCATTAATACTGCAATACAGCCCTATTATTATTAATAATAACTTATTTGGTATAAGTTGCGTTTGAATTAAAAAAACCGAACCATTATGGCAAATTTTGTTGATAATTATTGTGAATTCCCTATAGCACTGCGCAGGCCTATGTGGCGTGTATGGCATAAGCTACTTATTCGTTTTGATAAAGATGTAAATGCAAACTTTATGAATTATGGATATGCCGGACTTAATGGGGATAAATCCATTGATCTAAAAGAAGAGGACGAAACTAATCGATTTTGTATTCAATTATATGATCATGTTGTAAATGAAGTAATGCTTGAGGACAAGAAAGTTTTGGAAGTTGGATCAGGTAGAGGAGGGGGAGCTCATTATATTGCTCGTTATTATAAACCGTTAAAATATACCGGAGTTGATATCTCAAAAGGAGTAATAAAATTTTGCAATAAATTTTATAATGTTCCAGGTTTATCCTTTCTTGAAGGTAGGGCAGAAAAAATTCCTGTAAATAATGGATCATATGATTCGGTTGTAAATGTAGAGTCAGCCAGATGTTATAGTGATGTAAGAACTTTTTTCAAAGAAGTGCATCGTGTTTTAACAGATAATGGGCATTTTTTATTTGCGGATATGATTGAAAAAACGGATGTTGAGAATATCCGTGAAATGCTCCAAAAAAGTGGATTTAAGGAAATTCACGCAAAAGAAATTACAAAAAATGTAGCAAAAGGACTTGAATTGGACACAGAACGCAGAAAAATGCTTATTCAGGAAAGAGTTCCGGGAATGTGGAGAGGGTTGTTTGAAAAATTTGCAGGAACAAAAGGAACAAAGCGTTATGAGTCATTTAATAATGGCAAATTCGAATATTGGAGTTTTGTATTACAAAAGAATTAACACTAACACTTAAAATTTATAAGAATTTAAAAAAACCACTATCAGAAGTAGTGGTTTTTACTTGAAATTAGTTGAGTATAATAAAATAATATTGCATTAAATGCTTGCGAAAAATAAAAACACGCGAATAATATGTTTTATTTAACAAGTGTTACTTTTACTGCAGTAGGCCCCTTTGGCCCCATTTCAATTTCAAAGCTAACTTTACTGCCTTCTCGTATTTCGTCGATTAAATTATTTACGTGAGTAAATATGCTTTCCTTTGATACAGAATCTTTTATAAAACCATATCCTTTTGAGTCATTGAAAAATGTTACAACTCCGGTTCTTATAGTTTCCTCTTCCACCAACTCTTTCTTCGGAACTCCAATTTCTATATCTTCTAATTCTATTACCTTCTTTTTATTTGGATCTGGAGGGGTCGAAGTTATCATCCCATTTTCATCAATATAGGCGATCATATCATCAAGACTGCCTTTCTTCTGATTTTCTTTACGTTCCAGCCTTTTCTTTTCTTTTTCTTTTCTCTTTTTTTCTTTTCTACTTCTTACTTCTTTTTTGTTAAATGTTTCTTGTGATCTACCCATAAATGTGAATTATATTTTAAAAATGATTATGTAAATGATTAAAAAAAGTGCAGAAATAAACTAATATGGAAATTAGTTAATAAAAGCAAATCCTCAAATCGAAAATTTTAACAAAGTTACACTTTTATTTTTAGGATAGTATTATATACTTAATACTATTCTTATCAAGAGGGAATGGCTCTGATATAAATTAGTGTGTATGTAATTTTAGTGATTCTTAGTGTTTTAGTGGCGAAAAAATATAATGCCACTAAGGCTCAAAGACTCAAAATTTCACAAAGAACTACAATATCTAATATCAGAGCCGAGGGAATTTAATAAAAGCTAAGTTTTAGTAAAATTAGGAGTTAACGAAAAATTAACTTTGCTAATACTGTAATTCTTCATAAATTCGCAAAATAATATAACTTAAATATAATATATATGTTTTCAGGTATAGTTGAAAAAGCTGCAAAAGTTGTAAAACTAGAGAAAGATAAGGGTAATTTACATATTACTATGCATTGTTCTTTTGCAGATGAATTAAAAATTGATCAGAGTGTTGCTCATAATGGAGTATGTTTAACAGTTGTTAAAGTCGATAAAGAAAATAAAACATTTACGGTAACGGCTATACAAGAAACTTTAGATAAATCAAACTTAGGATTGTTACAAGTTGATGATAAAGTAAATCTTGAAAGGAGTATGAAGATAGATAGTTTATTGGATGGACATTTAGTTCAGGGACATGTTGACCAAACAGCTACATGTACAAATATTCGTGAAGCAGATGGGAGTTGGTATTTTACTTTTGAATATGACCCTTCGTTGGAGGATTATATTACAGTTGAAAAAGGTTCTGTATCTGTTAATGGGGTGAGCTTAACTGTTGTAAACTCAAAAGATAAATCATTCGAAGTTGCTATTATTCCATTTACTTATGATGTAACAAATTTTCATCAGTTTAAAGTGGGGACAGTTGTAAATATAGAGTTCGATATTATTGGAAAATATGTTGCTCGAATTGTAAAACAGCAATTAAGCAAGTAAAAAACAAGCATAATATTCTGAAAAGCCTCATATGTTATGGGGCTTTTCTTCTATATTAAAATTTCATGTATTATGAAAAGTTCATCACCACGTCAAATGGCAGTAATTATTTCAATAATTACATCATTAATTTCAGGAATAACACAATTAATTTTAGATTATCCTATGGCTCAAAGCCATCTTTTACCTTTGACATTTTCGGCTATGTTTATTTTTATAAGTATTTACATTATTGTTTATTATTTACTTAATAGTTTTATTTTCGAAAAAATTAATCCTATTTACAAAACAATCCATAATCTGAATATCCCTGAAAAAGATTTAAGAAAAAACCTTGAAGAAAAGGATATTCTTCAGGAAGTTAATGAGGAAGTATTAATATGGGTCAATAAAAACACGAAAGAGATAGCTCAACTTAAACGAATGGCTGAATACAGGAAAGGATTTTTAGGTAACGTTTCACACGAGTTAAAAACGCCGATTTTTAGTATTCAGGGCTATATACTTACTCTTTTAGATGGAGGATTGGAAGATTCTAAAATTAATAGAGATTATCTGGAGAAAACGGAAAAAAGTATTAATAGAATGATTTCTATTGTCAATGACTTAGAGGCTATTACCCGCCTTGAGTCTGGAGAATTGAAGCTCGATTATACAAATTTTAATATAGTAGAGTCATTTGTTGAGGTTTTTGAAACACAAGAACTAAGAGCTAAAGAAAAAGGAATTGAGTTGAGATTTAATACAAATTATGATAAACCAATTTGGGTGCATGCAGATAAAGAGCAAATAGATCATCTGATATCAAATTTAATTGTTAACTCAATTAATTATGGTAAAGATTATGGTTGTTCAACCATTTCATTTCTTGATATGGATGAAAATATCTTAATAGAAATCACAGATGATGGTTTAGGAATCTCCGAAGAAGATATTCCCAGAATTTTTGAAAGATTTTATAGAGTAGATAAAAGCCGGTCAAGGAATGCAGGGGGTACAGGATTAGGATTAGCAATAGTAAAGCACATTATTGAAGCACATAACCAAACTATAAATGTTAGAAGCTCATTAGAAAATGGGACATCGTTTGCATTTACATTAAGAAAGGGTAAAAAAAGCAATAAATAGTTTGTAATAAGATTATTTTCAAATAAATAGATCAATTATCAAAAATATTAATTCGTAATTAAATTTAGATTGCATTTTATTTTACATAAATCTATCTTTGTAGACTTTAAATTATTGTAGGCCATTAAAATAATATGAATATCAATGAATAAGAAATTTTCCGTATATAAGCAATTAGATTTGTCGCAAGTTAATAAAGACATACTTGCATGTTGGGATAAAAATGACACTTTTCATAAAAGTATAACAACGCGTGAAGGCAAACCAACTTTTGTATTTTATGAAGGGCCTCCTTCGGCTAATGGTATGCCCGGTATTCACCACGTAATGGCACGTGCTATTAAAGATATTTTTTGCAGATACAAAACTATGCAAGGATTCTTGGTTAAACGAAAAGCCGGATGGGATACTCATGGCTTACCTGTTGAGCTGAGTGTTGAAAAATCATTAGGTATTACCAAAGAAGATATTGGAAAGAAAATTACTGTTGATGAATACAATAATACCTGTAAAAAAGAGGTAATGAAATATACCGATGCGTGGGAAGATTTAACACACAAAATGGGTTATTGGGTTAATATGGATGACCCTTATATTACCTTTGACAATCGGTATATTGAAACCTTATGGTGGCTATTAAAACAGCTTTTTGAAAAAGACTTACTTTACAAAGGATATACAATACAACCGTATTCACCTGCTGCAGGCACAGGTTTAAGTACGCATGAGCTTAACCAGCCGGGATGTTACCGGGATGTAAAAGATACAACCTGTATAGGCCAGTTTAAAGTAATTAAAAATCAGAAATCAGAAATTTTATTTAAAGATATAAATACTGATGTTTACTTTTTAGCATGGACAACTACTCCATGGACATTACCATCAAATACAGCATTAGCTGTGGGAGCAAAAATTAGCTATATTGAAGTCCGTACTTTTAATCAATACACAGGAGCTCCAATTACAGTAATATTAGCAAAAGATCTTTTTAAAACCCATTTTGATAAAACTATTGCTGACCTTAAAATTGAAGATTATAAAGAAGGTGATAAAAAAATTCCTTACGAAGTAATTAATGAATTTACAGGGAAAGATATTGAAGGTATTTCTTATGAGCAATTAATAGATTGGGTAAAGCCTAATGGAGATGCTTTTAGAGTTATAACAGGAGATTTTGTTACAACTGAAGATGGTACTGGGATAGTGCATATAGCACCAACATTTGGTGCAGATGATGCTTTTTGAACCTGCTTTAAATGACCGGTATAACTTGTATAGGTGAATGTGGCGGGGGGAAGTTCAGAAACATTATCACGTCCTATTTGAGTGACAGATGCCAGCATGGAAAGGGGTTGCTTATCATCT
>DAOVYZ010000261.1 GCA_030635365.1 Bacteroidales bacterium | reverse complement strand
TTCTCTTTCTTTGTAAATATTGTAAAGTTTTTGATGTATAGGGTCAATATCTGTATTTTCTTTCTTACAACTTGTTAGGGAGAATAATAGGGCTGCGATTAATAATAATGAATATAAATTAGTAACGAAACATACAAATAATACATATCCCTTTAGTTAATGTACAATAAAATAAAGAATAAGAATGTGTATATTTATCCTTTCATGTTAAATTAAAAAATACTTAATAAAATGAGAATAATTAAAATCAGCAAAAATATAGTAATAGTAATTGTAAGCTTTATGATGTTATTATCGTGCAAAAAAGATAACGACGTTTCTGTAAATGGCACATTGAATGGCAAATATACCATTATAGAAGGCACAATGTTGCACGAACGTTTTACTGCCTATATTGAGATCAAAGGAAATAAAATTGGGGGATTTATTACAGCTCCATTGTTGGGTCTTAATGGTACTTCAATAGAAGGAGAAGTGATAAAAGAGGTAAATCAGTATGGTGTTACTAAAGGCTATGAATTGCACTTTAATGCAATTAGTAGCAACTATTCATTTGAAGTATCTATAAGCGAATTAGAAATAGATTCTAAGAAATTATATATGGGAAAAATACTTGAAAGTGAAGAGTATTGTGGAAACTTTTACACGATTTCAGAAGGGATAGATACTATTCCGGTAATCGATTATAAGCATTTACCAATAAATCCTGTAATTGATTATCCCCATTTTGACGTAAATCCATGTAAAGATATTGACAAAATTGGCGATAAATATTACTTTTTAAATTATGCAGATACATTATTTATATACGATGAATCATGGGCTTTGCTTGAAGTAAAAAAATTGCAAAGTTTCTCTCCGATTATTGATATAGAGCATGACGAAAGCAATATTTGGATAGCATCTACATCTCGTATATACAGATACAATTTAAATATGGAACTTCAGGATTCTATTAATATTGACGGTGGTGTAAGAATATTTGCTATTTATGATAACTCTATTTGGATTCAAAAAGGAGCTACCACAGAACTGATAAAAATGTCATATGATGGTGTTGTAATTTCAACTCTTACTTCACCTGCAAAATATCCATTACAGGCAGTTTTTACAGCAGATAATATATTTTTATTAGATGGACAGTACCCGCGCGCTATCATTAATAAAATAAACTATTCAGGAGAATTGCTGAATAAGTATTATACTCAAGCAGTAATTTATACAACAGAGGGAGCGTTAAGCCTCATTGAGGATGAGCTTTGGTTTGTATCTACTACTGGCCTTCAATTTACATTAAAACCTTAATGTTTAGGTAATAGAATTATTGAATGTAATAGGTATATGAAAGAATTTGATTCATTTTGATTGAGATTTCTGTTGGTAAAAATATTTTTGTAGAATAATTTAGAATCTAAATTATTATTTCTATATTTGCCCCATAAAACAAAGAGATGAATAATTTTGTAACATACTTTTACTTTTATTACTTTCAAAACTGAAGGCGGTGAAAGGTATGTTATAAATTAAATAAAAACATTTACGATCCCGCCTAAAAAAGGCGGGATTTTTTATTATGAAAATATCAAACTGCACATATTATTACTTTTATTATTACTTCTTTTTTCAAGAAAGGAGCCGGGAATAATATGCGTTTAGTTATTTAATAAGTATAAACGATCCCGGCTCAAAAGCCGGGATTTTTTATTTAGAAATTTTCGAATAATTAAAAATAGAGATGATGAAAGTTCAAACAGCAAGTCGTTTAAAAGAAGTAAAAGAATACTTTTTTTCAAAAAAGCTAAGCGAAATAGCAGAAATGAATAAGAAGGGATTAGATGTTATCAACTTAGGTATAGGTAACCCTGATATGTCGCCTTCACAACAATCTATTGAGAAACTAATTCAATCCGCACAAGATCCTAATAACCACGGATATCAGAGTTATTCAGGTGTAGTGGAATTGAGAGATGCTTATTGCAATTGGTACGAAAAGTTTTTTGATGTAGAATTAAATAATCTTGAGGTTTTTCCATTGGCAGGTTCGAAAGAAGGTATCTTTTCCATATGCATGGCTTTTTTAAATCCGGGTGATAAAGTTCTGATTCCTAATCCGGGTTATCCTGCTTATAAATCAGTTGTTGAGCTTTCAAATGCAATACCTATAGAATATAATTTAACGGAAGGGCAGAACTGGATGCCAGATTTTAATGAACTCGAAAAATTAGTCTTGCTGAATGATATAAAAATGATGTGGCTAAATTATCCTAATATGCCAACGGGAACAAGAGGATCAACTCAATTAATGGAAAGAATTGTAGAATTTGCCAAACGAAATCAACTGCTGGTAATTAATGATAATCCGTACAGTTTTATTTTAAACGATAAACCATTAAGTATACTTCAGGTAGATGGAGCGAAAGATATTGCTATTGAGTTGAATTCCTTAAGTAAATCGCATAATATGGCAGGATGGCGTTTGGGTATGGTAGCTGCCAACGAATCTTTTATAAATGCTATAAAACAAGTAAAAAGTAATATTGATTCAGGTATTTTTTTGCCGTTACAAGAAGCTGCAGCCATAGCACTTAAGAGTGACTGGCCTTGGTACAATAAAATTAATGAAATTTATTTCCAAAGGAGGGCACATACATTTCAATTACTGGATATACTAAAGTGTCAATATAATTCAGGCCAGATGGGAATGTTCGTATGGGCAAAAATCCCTTCATATTATAAAGATTCATATGAATTGTCCGAAGATGTATTACTAAAATCAAATGTTTTTATAACACCTGGGAGCATTTTTGGGAGTAATGGAAATAGATATGCTAGATTATCACTATGCAATCCGGTTTCCAGAATTAATGAAGCTATTAACCGAATTTATTCAAAATTTTAAAGGAATGGTAATATCTATTATAGGATTGGGGCTAATTGGAGGATCGTTGGGTTTAGCATTAAAAAGGGCAAATCCGTCGTATGTTATACTGGGATATGATACTAAAAATGAAAATGCCGAATATGCATTGGCTGATGGGCAGGTCGATTATGTTGTTGTATACGAAAAAGCAATAACAGCTGACGTTGTATTTCTTTCCATGCCGGTTAATTCCATTTTAAATCAGTTGCCTGAAATATTAGATCAATCTACAAATCAGGTAATAATTGATATGGGGTCGACAAAAGAAAAATTGTGTGATTTGATCAAAAATCACCCCCAAAGATCAAATTTTGTGGCAGCACATCCTATGGCTGGTACTGAGTTTAGTGGGCCACGATTTGCTACAGTGAGTTTGTACCAAGGTAAGAATTGTATAATTTGTGATCAAGAAGATAGTAGCGTGAGTGCCCTCGAAACAGCACTAAATTTGTTTAAGTCTATTGATATGAATGTTGTGTATTTACCATCGGCACAACATGATTATTATTTGGCATACCTATCGCATTTATCTCATGTGAGTTCTTTTGCCTTATCAAACAGTATTTTCAATGAGAATATACCCGGAAAAGATGTACATGATTTAGCAGGAGGGGGATTGTATTCTACAATACGATTAGCAAAATCAAATTCTGATATGTGGATTCCTATCTTTAAACAGAATAAACAACATGTTAAATCTGCTATTGATAGTTTAATAAACAATCTTGAAATGATGAAAGATTTAATTATGGCAGGAGATGAAGAAAAATTGATGAATAAAATAAAAAATGCAAATACAGTATACGAAAATATTAATTTAAAATTTATAAATATTTTAAGTCATGGAAGTTGAACAAGTACAAACTAAAGAACAAGCACAACAAAAAGAGAATAAACCTTTGCTTATGGCAGGCCCCTGTAGTGTAGAAACAAGGGAAGGTTTATTAATTACTGCAGAACAATTAAAAGACTCAGGTATTGAGTATTTTAGAGCAGGAATATGGAAACCCAGAACAAGGCCGGGGCAGTTTGAAGGAGTAGGTGCCAAGGGGTTAAAGTGGTTAAATGAGGTTAAAGAAAAATACGGATTTAAAATTTGTACAGAAGTAGCAAACTTCAAGCACGTATACGATGCCTTAAGAAATAATATCGATATGATTTGGATAGGAGCCAGAACCTCTTCAAACCCATTTGCTGTTCAGGAAATAGCAGAATCGCTTAGCGGGGTTGATATCCCTGTTTGGGTTAAAAACCCTATAAACCCTGATTTAGGCCTTTGGATTGGAGCTATTGAAAGATTTAAAAAACTTGGAATTAAAAATGTAGGAGCTATACATAGGGGTTTTAGTGTGTATCAGAAAGACAAATTTAGAAATCCCCCAAAATGGCAAATACCTTTAGGTTTAAAAAAGGAAATTCCTGATATGCCAATTATAGTTGACCCTAGCCATATAACAGGTGATAATAAACTAGTATCCGAAATATCGCAAATGGCATTTGATTTGGCATTTGACGGATTAATGGTAGAGGTGCACTATGACCCTAAAATTGCCTGGAGTGATGCAAAACAGCAAATTACACCAACTGAATTTATTGATATGGTTGGTAACTTAAAATTTCCTAAATCTATCGACATAGAGAAAAACTCAATTGATGATTTGTCTACTTTACGTTCTGAAATAGATCTTTTAGATAATGAAATATTAGGTTTGTTCCAGTCCAGAATGGAGATGGTAAAAAAGATTGGTAAGATAAAAAAAGAAAAGAATTTAACAATTTTTCAAAACGACAGATGGAAGGAAATATTAGATAGGAGTATAGCATTAGCAAAATCAAGAGGATTGAGTGAGCGATTTGCCGAGCAGGTTTTTAAAGCAATACACCAGGAGTCAATTGAACATCAAACACGAATAATTAGAGATTAACCATCCATTAAAGGGTTTATCTTATTAGAAACCACCTGTTCTAAAAAGAAGGGTGGTTTTCTTGCAGAAAAATAAGCATTCAAGGCTAATACTTCAGATTTTGAATGTTTTTTTCAAACATTCTCGATTTGTAATTTGAATTATAATCAGGGTTTGGAGTAACAGAACCTGACACGTAATTGAAATATCCTTTTATATACTGTTGGGGTAAAATGTACACATTTTCTGAATTTTCATCAATTTCAGGAGTTTTTTCTGTTAGAATTTGCTCTACAACAACATCCTTATTATTTAGGCTGGAGATTAACTTTGTGTAATGATTGTAGACATCTTTTGAGATACATATCACTAAAACAAAGTGTCCATATTGCTTATATTCATTATGCCTTTGAATAAGGTATAACTTATCGTTATAAATATTTTGGGCAGTTTTATAAAAAGAGTTAACAAACTTGAAACCTTTTTCTACTATTTTCTTTGCTATAGTTTCAGATGCAGTGTAATGTAAAAAAAGCTTTATTTCGGAGTCATTTTCAAAAAGAAAATTCTGGATATTTTCATCTAGTAGTTTGTCTTTAAGTATGATATTTGAAAATCCCGGATTTTTAAGATTATCCAGGAACTTTAATAAATCTTCCTTATCAATGCGGTTTTTACTTTTTATTATTTCTTTGAAATAGAACTTAAGTAAATTATTTTTTTTGTTTAACCTGTAGTGTAATAGAATAATATAACAT
>DAOVYZ010000182.1 GCA_030635365.1 Bacteroidales bacterium | reverse complement strand
GGCAACCTCTAATAATTACTTTTTATTACAAGTGGCTACAAAAAATCATTACTTCGTTGTCAGGAAAAATCTTTCCTCGACATAGCTACTGCTATGCCTGTGGAATATTTTACCTTCCGCCTTGTACTGATCTTTTTCGCTTACTTTCATTTACAAAACCAATTATTAGAGGTTACCTTAAGAATACTCATACTATTTTATATCTCTACGGATAGTTATTACAAAAGCCCCAGGTCTAATAAAGCTTCTTCGCTCATCATACTTTTATCCCAGGGAGGGTCGAATACCAGATTTATTTTTGCTTCATTAACACCTTCAATTTCATTTGTTTTATTATGAATTTCACTAAGTAACTGGTCAGCCATAGGGCAGTTAGGGGCAGTTAATGTCATTTTAATTTCAACATTATTGTTGTCATTTACATCAATAGAATATATGAGCCCAAGGTCGTATACATTTACAGGAATTTCCGGATCGAATATAGTTTTAAGTGTTTTTACAATTTCAGATTCAAGAGCCATAAAATCATTTTCTGCCATTATATAATTCCTCCTTATTTACTCATTTTAGCATTGTAAGCCATAGCATAAAGTTTCATTTGCTTAACCATGGAAAGAAGCCCATTTGAGCGGGTAGGAGAAAGGTTTTGTTGTAACCCGATTTTATCAATAAAATACAGGTTATTATTTAAAATGTCAATAGGTTTTTGACCATTTAAAACTCTTACAAGTAAAGCAGCAATGCCTTTTGTAATAATTGCATCACTGTCAGCAGAATATTTCATAATCTCCCCTTCTAATTCAGCATGAAGCCATACTTTTGACTGGCAACCTTCTATAAGATATTCTTGTGTTTTGTATTTAGGGTTAATTTCGGGCAAATCTTTACTTAACTCAATTAAATAATTGTATTTGTCCATCCAGTCGTCAAAAACAGAAAATTCTTCTATAATTTCATCTTGTCGTTCGTTTAGAGTCATTTCAACGTTCTTTTAAAATAAAAAATAATTTGGATTTGATGTGTTGCAGTTGTGCTAAAACCATTCCTGTATCAAACATTTTGGCAACAGTTCTAAAAATCCTAAACATTTATCATAATTTAGTTCATAAAAATTAACCCCAAGGTTAATTGTTTCATAATATTTTTCCTGATTTTCTTTATAGTATTTTTCAGATAGTAAATCCCAGAATTCTTTCCCTAGCTTTTCTGTAAGAAACCATTTTTCAAGCAAACGCCCGGCTCTGCCATTACCATCTCTAAAAGGCTGAATATGTATAAATCTTAAATGAAAAATTGATGCAAAATAAAAAGATTCTTTCTGACTTAATTCCTGATCTAAAAGAGAACAAACTCCTTTGAAAAAGATGCTCATTTCTTTTTCAACGTGTTCAGGTTCTACAGCTAAATACGTGATTCCGGATTTTCCAAAAATACCAACAGGTTCAGTCCTATACTTACCTCTTTTACTTTTGATCAATAAAGTTTCAGAGAAAATTTTATGGCATTCTAAAAAATTATTTTCAGTTAAACTATTGTTTTGTGCAAATCCATAAGCCTCAATTAAATCTTCTATCTCCTTAATTTCTTTTCCTGCTTTAAATTTTTCTTTACTAAACTCATAATTCATAAATGAATTTAAGTCAATGCTATTTCCTTCAATGTTTGAAGAATATATTGCTGAAGCTTTAGTCAAATATTCAAATTCACTTTTATTATTTGAAAAGTCAAATATTGCAACTAATTCTTCTATTGAATTTCCAATTAGTTTTGAATATGCGTCTAAATATTTTTTGTCCGTAATATTCATAAATCAAGCTTATACTATTCAAAGATAATCATTTAAGTTTTTATTTTGTTCTACTTAGCAGTAACAGCAGAAATGCAATAAAAACAGAAAATTAACCAAACATTTGTTTAACTGTCAATAAAGCATCGTACAAACTATTAATTTCTTCTTTCGTATTGTAAAACGAGAAAGATGCCCTAATTGTTCCTTCAATATTTAAACTATCCATCAAAGGTTCTGCACAGTGATGCCCGGTGCGAACAGCTATACCCATTTTATCAATAACCATCCCGGCATCATAATTATGAATATCTTCAAGAATGAAAGAAATTATACTTATTTTATTTTGCGCAGTTCCTATTATTTTTAATCCTTCGATAGATTCAAGTTTTTTCGTTGCATAGTCAAGCAACTCTTTTTCATATTCAGCAATATTCTTTAATCCTACATTTTGGATGTATTCTATTGCTTTTGCCAGCCCTATTGCTGCAACATAATTGGGAGTGCCTGCTTCAAATTTTAAAGGTAATTCATTGAACGTAGTTTTTTCAAAACTTACTTTCTTTATCATTTCACCGCCTGTCATAAAAGGAGGCATTTCATTCAACCATTTTTCTTTTCCATACAATACTCCAATGCCATTCGGGCCATAGATTTTATGTCCCGAGAATACATAGAAATCACAATCTAATTCTTTAACATCAACATTTCCATGTTGCACACTTTGGGCTCCATCAATTAATACCGGAATATCCCTCTTATGAGCAATTTCAATAATTCGTTTAATATCATTTATTGTACCTAAGGCATTTGAAACATGATTCACGGCAACAATTTTTGTTTTAGAACTAATTAGTTTCTCATATTCTTCCAGAATTAGTTCGCCATTTTCATTTATAGGAATTATTTTGAGAACAGCATTTTTTCGTTCACAAAGTATTTGCCAGGGAACTATATTTGCATGATGTTCCAAAGTAGATATGATTATTTCATCACCTTCATTAACATATTTCTCACCAAACGAAAAAGCAATGGTATTAATCGATTCTGTGGTTCCACTTGTAAAAATTACTTCATGATCATGCTTGGCATTAATGAATTTCCGGACAACTTTTCGAGCATCCTCATATCGTTGAGTTAATTGTTCGCTTAAATAGTGTACTCCACGATGTATATTACTATTTTCTTCCGAGTATATTTTTACTTCCTCATCTATAACGAGCTGAGGCTTCTGTGTAGTTGCTCCATTATCAAAATAAACCAAAGGCTTTTTATAAATCTGTTGATTTAAAATTGGAAAATCCTTACGTATTTTTTGAATATCTAAACTCAATTTTTTTAATTTTTAAAATTAACAACAATGCATTTGGCAAGAATTACAACGAGATAATTCACCTCTCAAACGTTTTTCTACTAAATCATAAATTCTTTCCTGTAAAGCAGAAACTTGAATTTTCTTTATTACCTCGTGAGCAAAAGCACTCATTAACAGTAAACGTGCTTCTTTTTCTTTTATTCCTCTTGCTCGCAGGTAAAACAATGCGTCTTCATCTAATTGCCCAACAGTTGCTCCATGACTACACTTTACATCATCGGCATATATTTCAAGTTCAGGTTTTGTATTAATATCAGCATCGTCTGATAAAAGGATGTTATTGTTTGATTGAAATGCTAATGTTTTCTGGGCATCTTTGCGTACCAAAATTTTCCCATTAAAAGCTCCGGTTGCAAAATCATCTAAAACACCTTTAAAAAGCTGATTACTTGTACAATTTTGTTTTTTATGGTCAATAAAAACAAAATTATCAATATGTTGCCCTTTGTCGGCTATGTATAAACCATAGGTGTTATTTTCACAGTCCTTATCATTAAGTAATACATGAATATTATTTCTAATTAAACCACCATGCAAAGAAATTGTATTTGCATCTACTGAGCTGTTTTTCTCCTGATGAAAGTACAAATGTGAAATTTGCTTAGATCCATTGTGTTCATTCTGGATTCTTGAATAATCAAAATGTGCATTTTTGTCAATAAAGAACTCGGAAACAGAGTTGGTTAAAAAATTCGAAGGGGATAAAGTGTGGTCGCAAATTACGATCGATGCCTGACTATTCTCTTCAAGAATAAAAAGATTCCTGTGCTGAGTCATTCCTTCTTCCTGATCCATTAGCACATTGATGACCTGAATGGGTTTTTCTATAACAGTTCCTTTCGGTACATGTAAAAAGATTCCATCTTTTACAAAAGCAGTATTTAATGCTACCATCCCTTCATCTTTAGTGTTAGCATATTTTGCAAAATGTTTCTTTACCAATTCAGGGTACCGCTTAGCAGCTTCCTGGAAACTACCTATAATTGCTCCGCCGGGTAATTCCTGAATAAGATTTTCTCTATCGTAGTACCAACCATTTAGTAATAAAATAACTTTGGTATTTAGATCAGGAACATCGCAACTAAAGATTTCGTTAATATCAAATTTTATATTTTTGGGTGAAAGGTAAGTTTTAAAGTCAATATTAAATTCTTTATTAATATCGGTATATTTATAACTTTCATTTTTTTTATCAGGTATCCCTAGCTTTTTGAAATGTTGAAAGGCATTTCTACGAACCTCATTTATATATTCTGGTGAACCATTATTTACCAACTCAATGTCTTTTTGATATAAATCAAGAAATTTTTGTTTTATATCTATATCCGGTGTTTTCATACTCATAATATTGCCTTTTAAAATCCAAAAATAAAATATGCCTTTTAAGCAATAACTTCTTTTTTAAGCCAGTCATATCCTTTTTCTTCAAGTTCAAGAGCAAGGCTTTTATCCCCTGATTTAATAATTTTGCCATTATATAAAACATGCACAAAATCAGGAACAATGTAATCTAACAATCGCTGGTAATGTGTAATAACTATTGTTGCATTTTCCGGTGATTTTAATTTGTTAACCCCATTTGCAACTATTCGTAAAGCATCAATATCTAATCCTGAATCTGTTTCGTCAAGAATAGAAAGCTTAGGTTCGAGCATTGCCATTTGAAAAATTTCATTCCTCTTTTTCTCTCCACCCGAGAATCCTTCGTTAACTGACCTGTTTGCTAAGGCAGCATCCAGTTCAACCAGTTCTTTCTTTTCACGCATTAGCTTTAAAAAATCTGAAGAAGATATTGGTTCTAAGCCTTTATGTTTGCGTTGTTCGTTAACAGCAGTTTTCATAAAGTTAACCATACTAACGCCTGGAATTTCTATAGGATATTGGAACCCTAGAAATATTCCCTCACTAGCTCTTTGTTCCGGAGATAATTCAAACAGGTCCTTTCCCAAATAACTTATTTTACCCTCTGTTACATCAAACAATTCTCTTCCTGCAAGTACAGATGCTAAGGTGCTTTTGCCGGAACCGTTTGGCCCCATTATAGCATGCACTTCTCCTGCTTTTACTTCAAGGTTAATTCCTTTAAGAATTTCTTTTCCTTCAATTGTTGCGTGTAAATCTTTTATACTAAGCATAATTGTTTTTGAGTTTAAAGTTTTGTGTTCAAAATTCAAAGTTTTCTAACTAAACTTTATTCCTTTATATTCAGACTTATTTAGGTATTTAATTAATCCCATAATCATTTTAGATATGTCATTGCATTCGTTATATGTTTCTTTAAATTCAATGTCGGTAATATATCCATAATCCAATGACCTATATAGTTGTGATTTTGTTTCTGCTGCTGAAGATTTTGCTATATAAAGAAATTGAATAAATTCTTTTTTACCTCCTCTCTCAAAACCCTCAGTTATATTATCCATTATTGAGCCTGACGATCTTTTTATTTGATCTTTTAAAGAATAGTCCTTAGAGAATTTCTCTTTCAAAGTTAAAGCAAATATCTTTTTGCATAATTCTCTTGCCTTTTTCCAAACTTCCAAATCTTCAAATCGTTTAATAGTAGCCATAATTTATAACTTTAAACATTGGACTTTAAACTTTAAACAGGTTTACCCAACACTTCCTTCAAGGCTGATTTGTAATAATTTTTGTGCTTCGACAGCAAATTCCATCGGTAGCTTATTTAATACTTCTTTTGCATATCCATTCACAATTAATCCAATGGCATCTTCTGTTTTTATACCACGCTGGTTACAATAGAATATTTGATCTTCTCCTATTTTTGATGTTGTAGCTTCATGTTCAACTACAGAGTTTTTGTTATCTACTTCAAGATAAGGAAACGTATGTGCTCCACATTTATCACCAAGTAGCAGGCTATCACATTGAGAAAAGTTACGTGAGTTACATGCATTTTTTACAATTTTAACCAAACCCCGGTAGCTGTTATTGCTCAATCCGGCTGATATTCCTTTCGAAACAATGGTGCTTTTTGTATTTTTACCAATATGGATCATTTTGGTGCCGGTATCAGCCTGTTGATGATTATTTGTAACTGCAACAGAGTAAAATTCACCTACAGAATTGTCGCCTAATAATAAACAACTAGGGTATTTCCATGTAATAGCAGAACCGGTCTCTACCTGTGTCCACGATATTTTAGAATTTTCACCCGCACATTTCCCTCGTTTTGTAACAAAGTTATAAATTCCACCCACCCCATTTTTATCACCTGGATACCAGTTCTGAACAGTGGAGTACTTTACCTCTGAGTTCTTACTGGCAACTATTTCAACTATTGCAGCATGCAATTGATTCTCATCACGCTGCGGGGCAGTACATCCTTCAAGGTAACTTACATAAGAATCGTCATCTGCAACAATCAGGGTCCTTTCAAATTGGCCTGTATTAGCTGCATTTATTCTAAAATATGTCGATAACTCCATTGGGCATCTTACTCCTTTGGGGATGTAACAAAAAGAACCATCGCTGAAAACAGCTGAATTTAATGTGGCAAAAAAGTTATCTGTATAGGGTACAACAGAGCCCATATATTTTTTAATAAGATCAGGGTGTTCTTGCACTGCTTCACTAAATGAGCAGAAAATAATTCCCAGTTCAGCAAGATTTTCTTTAAAAGTTGTTTTAACAGAAATGCTATCCATAACAGCGTCTACTGCTACACCACTAAACCTTTTTTGCTCATCCAGGGGTATTCCAAGCTTATCAAATGTAGCTTTTAACTCAGGGTCAACATCATCCATGCTTTCCAGAGCGGCTTTTTGCTTAGGGGCAGAATAATAAATTATATCCTGATAGTTTATTTCAGGAATTTTAAGGTGCGCCCATTCAGGCATTTTCATGGTTTGCCAATGACGAAAAGCTTTTAATCTGTATTCAAGCATAAATTCAGGTTCATTCTTTTTTTGAGAAATTATTCTGACAACATCCTCATTTAAACCTTTAGGTATAGTTTCGTTCTCGAT
>DAOVYZ010000446.1 GCA_030635365.1 Bacteroidales bacterium | reverse complement strand
ATAAAAGTTTTTTTCTTCGTTTTAAGAATCGTTCTAACCAGTTCACAAATTTTTCAATTCGCACAAATAAATTTTCTAAACTGTTATTTGGATTTAGAGGGATTATAAAAGTATGTTTTACGCGTTTTGAATAAATGAAAAACGGAATGAATATCAGACCTCCGACAATGCTTCCAAAAAATTGGGAAACAACCGTAAAATTTGATTCTTGTGTTAATGGATAATGAGTACTTTGAATCATAACAAAAGCAGCCATAGCCATCCAGAATAACCACAGAATGACAAATAAACCGGGTATTATTGATTTACGCCTGAAAAACAAGATGCTAATTAATACGAGATATATTATAATTACCAGGTTGTATACCAAAGTTATGCAGTTTAAACCTATATTGAGTAATTCAATATGAATAATTACAGTGAAAATAAATTTCAGGAATTGAAATAAGGATACAATTATTGATATAACAGGCAACCAAAGCCATCCTCCTATTTTTGAGTATGTAATTTCCTTATTAGTTGTAGTTTCCATAATGCTAATCGATTTTAGTTTTTTGTTACAAATGTCTCGGTCATTTTATCATGTAATGTTTGACTATGCTTTGTCCATAGAGGCATTAAATAACCTATTCCAAATGAAGCGAATTTCATAATTTATATTTTTGGTTACGTTGTTTAAGGGATATGACTGAAAAAAAGAAAACGTTACAAAGGAAATCTTATTTTTTATTTGGAGGATTATAATAGATATTATCTTGGCATTGAAATTGATGGCTGGATAGATGTTTTGATTGATTAAAATATTGTATTTTTAGCATAAATTTGTAACGAATACTCAAATACCAACATTACACATTAAATAGATGCCTGAAAATTTTCAGAACTTTTTAAAATACTTAAAGCAAGATGATACCCAGGCATGGGATAATTTAATTATTACCACAGGTGTTATTATTAATCATTGGGCTGATGAAAAAAGACTGGAAATTTTATGGTGCGCTGATGAAAAAGGTATTTTAAGCAATAACAAATATATCCGGTTAGTTATTCAGGAGTTGAGGATAGTTTTAAAACAGGAGGCAATAGAAGATTTTTCAGGTTTAAAACGAATTATTCTGGATATTAGTAATAAAATACTTACGGAAGGTTTTTATTGTTTTATGAACCTGATTTTTGATAAAGACAAAAAGGCATGGAATATTTTAAGTGATGTTGTTAAGATAAAAATACATAGATTTATAAGAATGGAAGGCTGTAGGCAAACGGATAGTTTTGAGGAGATATTTCAGGAAACGTTGATAGTATTTTCTGAAAAACTGGCGAACGGAAGTTTGAAGTTCGAAAATTCCTATAAACTTAAATCTTTTTTATTAAGAATAGCCCGGCTAAAATTGTACGAGAAATTTAGAATAAATAAGAGGCAAAATGAATCAATTTGGATTGATGAAATGAATTATCATTTACCCGATATAGGAAGTTATCAAGAGGTATTTGAAGATAGAGAGTATACAGCATATTTGTTTAAGATGTTAGAGAAAAAGGAGCGATTAATATTGTATTATTACTTTTTTGAACAAAAACAACTAAAAGAAATTGCAGGTAAATTGAATATAGGCGAAGAAAATTGTAGAATAATTAAATATAGGGCAATCCGTAAACTAAGAGAAGTTGTAACGCAAAACAAAAAAATGGAAATATTAAACTGAAATTTATAAAATGAAGTTTGACCATGAATATATAGAAAAAAATGAGATATTGAATAAATATCTTTTACATCAGTTAAGCAAGGAAGAGACTGATAAGTTTGAGGAACATTTGCTGTTTTGCTTAAAATGCAGGGAGGATGTTCAAAAATCTAATAAGATTTTTGATAATATTTATTCTGGATCAACTGAAATGAATTCTGAAGAAAAAGTTTTGAAAGTATCAGATAAGAAATTTAATTTTAGGCTTTTTTATAGAATAGCAGCTTCTCTAATAATATTAATTTCGGTTGGAGCATATTTATATTTTTTTTCAAATAAAAAGCAAAATCAAATTAAAAAACAATTCTCGGAAATTTCAATCATAGATACTGCAACAACGAATGAAGTTGATACTATAGAAACTAACTACAATGAACCTATACATGATGAACTTATGGCATCGGTTGAGTATGATAGTACACTTTTTATAGAATCTTTGTTTTTTGAAAGGATTATAAAAGATGATGAACGAGGTAGTGAAGTTCAGATTAAATTGCCACAACCAGGGCAAGAGTTTACAAATAATTCCGAGATTGTATTTAAGTGGGAAGGGGATATGGGTGAAACATTTATTGTAATTTTTGACAATAACGAGCAATTAATATTTGAACAAAAAGCCTCATCTCCATATATATTCACAGAAAAGCTAATGCCGGGATTATATTACTGGCAGTTGGAAAATGATGAATATTCTTTGTATACAGGGAAGTTTATAGTTAAATAATACCTCTAATCAACTCCTATTAAAACAAACCCAGACCAGAATTTTGGAAATGCCGTTTCACTATTGTTTATTAATTCTAACTTAGCATTTCGTAAGGCTGAACTTTTTGAGTTACCCTCAATATAATTCTTATAAAAACTAACCATTAGGTCTTTAGTAGATTCATCTCCAACTTTCCATAAAGAAACAATCAGATTTTTTGCCCCTGAATACAACAGTCCTCTTGTAATTGAAATAATACCTTCTCCGTTTATTAACTTCCCTATCCCTGTTTCACAGGCACTTAATACTATTAAATCAGCATCCAGATTTAAATTATACATTTCACCTGAATATAAAAATCCTTTTGTTTTAGGTTCCAAATTCTGTGTTGTATCCTTTTTGGAATTATCATCATAGAATAATAATCCGGACAATTCGGGATTTTTATCGTTAGAAAAACCGTGTGTAGCTATATGAATGATATTGTAATTATTTATATTCTCCATGAAATTATTTTTACTAGCTTCTTTATTTAAATATGCTCTGTATTTGTATCCTGATTTCTTGAACAAATTAATAATTGCATCAAGTTCTTCTTCTGAGTGATTTAATTCTTTTACAGTTTCGTTATGTAATGCGCCGGAGCGTGTGGCTAAGTCATAAATTAGAGAGTCATTGATGTTTCCTTCATTTGATAGTATTAATCCCTCATTATTCTCTGATTTAAAAACAGGGGCAAAACCAACCAAACTTAAGGGATCTTCTTTTTTTAGATTTTGGTTTTTAAGTGTACTGAGCCATAAATCAGCTGAATAATTGTATACAACATCATAGTTCTTTATGAGAAAATCCAGTTTATTTAAATGTATTTCGACTGTCTCATTATTATCTAATGAGAATAAAGCCTCAAATGCTATTGTACCAATAATGTCATCCGGGATAATTACTAGTTTTCGTTTATTCTGGATTTCATTTTTAACAGGTGTAATAAGTTTT
>DAOVYZ010000096.1 GCA_030635365.1 Bacteroidales bacterium | reverse complement strand
CAGAAGTTAAAGTGCTTGGTACTTCGTTTAATGTAAATGCAACAATTCCCGGTGGCCTGGTAGAAGTTTTTGTTGAAACCGGTATGGTACAATTATCAAGAAAAAAGAATACTGATGAGAAAGTGTTAATCAATCCGGGAGATGTTGGAGTGTTAAGTAATAACAAGATTGTTAAGGATAAGAATAACAATGAGAATATTATTGCATGGAAAACAAAGGAGATTATTTTTCATGAAAATGAGCTTGAAGAAGTACTTGTAACCTTAAATAATGTTTATAAAACAAACATTAAGTGTGAAAACCAGGATATACTTGATTTAAGATACACATCAACATTTAGAAACCAGGAAATTGATTCTATACTGAATATCATATGTTTAACTTTTAATTTAAAAGTTAGTTATGATGAAAGTGAAATTTACCTGGTAAAATATGATATTTAGTTACTAAATAATGTGTAAATTAAAGTGTTTCTATTATGTAAAGAATAAATGAATTATACTATAGAAAATAAAAGATATAACATGATTCTTGTATTTGGAATCATGTTATTCTTTTTTAATGCCGTAACTCTGTATTCGCAGGACAAAACGGTATTAGATAGTTTAATTACTTATCGGTCAAAAAATATTACATTACATGAGGGATTAAATCAAATTGGTGATTTGGTTGGGTATGAATTTTCATATAATTCTGACCTGATACCTTCAAGTAAAATAATAAGAGTAAGTTACTATAATACACCGTTACAAGATTTATTAATTGATATTCTTAATGATACAACCCTTATTTTTTATGTTGCAGATAAACAGATTGTGATTTCTAAGCGAAAACTTATTAAACAGTTAGTAACAAAAAATGAAATTGTTGAGAACAAAAGTTTTTTACAGATAAGAGGGAAGATTTATGACAAAAGAACCGGCAGTAATTTGGCATTTGCGAATATTGCTGTCTTAGGAAAGAGTATCGGTACAGTTACAAATGAAAATGGTGATTTTAATATTAAGATGTCTTATGATAATTTACTTGATACACTAGTTGTATCTTATATTGGATATAGAAATACATATATTCCTATAAATGAACTTTCATTATACCGTAACAAAATATTTTTAGAAGAAGGCCCTTTTCAAATTCAGGAAGTTGTTATTCGGACTAACGACCCTAAAATTATAATAGAACAAGCCTTAGAAAATATAGGAGACAATTATTTTACAGATCCATATTATATAACTTCATTCTATAGAGAAATAGTTAATCAAGAAGATGAATTGGCAGCAATAACCGAAGCAGTTCTTAAAGTATATAAAAGTCCATACCTTGGATTATATTCAGATCAGATAAAATTACTAAAAAGCCGGAAAAACGAATACTTCTCGAATGCTGATACAGTTTCTTTAAAATTAAAAGGAGGTTTGTATGCAAGCCTTTATCTTGATGTAATAAAAAACCCTTCGTATTTTTTAACCAAAGAATATTTGCATTTATTTGATTATTCGATAAGCGAAATAGTTAATTTCAATAATAGTTCGGCCTATGTTATTCGTTTTAAACCAAAGCACTATTTAGAAGAGAATTCATTTGAAGGTGAAATATATATCGATACTGATAACCTGGCAATAGTTGAGGTTGATTTTAACATTACTCCCGATGCCGTTGAACGTATTGGTAAAAACTTGGTAGTTAAGAAAGCATTTAGAATACGAGTAACTCCAATGTCTGCAAAGTATGTTATTAATTACAGAAAACTTAATAATAAATATTATATTAACCTGGCAAGGGGAGAATTAGATTTTAAAGTAAAATATAAAAGAAAACTTTTTTCAAAAGATTTTAAAACTGTTTTTGAATTTGCAGTAAATGATATAGATACTATTAATGTTGAAAGATTTAATAGAATAGAAATTATATCACAAAACAATGTGTTTATTGACGAAAATTTCAAATATGACCAGCAATTCTGGGGTAAATACAACTTTATTAGTCCCAATGAATCCCTGGAAGAAGCATTAATTCGAATTAAAAAGAATTTTGAAAATATTGATGATTAAATCTATTCGCTTTTCTTATAAGCTCTTACCCAATCAATTTCCATACCAGATGGCATATTTACATTACCTTCCCGGCTTATTCCCGAGCTTAATACAATATACATTGGTTCTTGGGGAATACCGTTAGTTTGTTCATAAACCACAAGGCCGTTTATTTTCCATGTAATTTTCTCTTTTGTCCATTCAAGCGAGTAAATAAAATAATCATTCGAGAAGTTTGTTCCACCTACCGTTTTTTTAAACTTTTTAATATCACCATCACCATTCCAGTAATTCGCTATCTCAATTTTTGAGCCTGATTTTACACCATACTTAAAAATATCGATTTCAGGGGTTATTTTTTCACCCAATAACCAAAATGCATGATGAACAGGGTAGGAGTGTTTTACTTTAATTTTAGCCTTAAATAAGCCATATTGTTGCCTGAAAAATTGCCCTGTATTTATTAAGCCGGAAGTATAGTCAAAATCTTTAGAGTAAAAGCCTAAAGATGGATCCCATACTTTCCCTTGCGTTTTTTCCTGCCTTGTAACAATATTTAGGTTACTATTGCTAAACTCTAAATTACTTTCTCTAAAGAATTGTTTTTCATTAGCTTGAACATAATCGTCATTTAATAGATTCTTTCCCCAGTAATAACCCGACATCCATTTATCAGCATCAAGCTTAGTGCCATCAAAGTTATCTTCGAATGTAAGTTCCCATTCCGATAATTTATCGAACTCATTTTTCTTTTCAAGCTTGAAGAACCATTTTATTTTATCAGAATCTTTTAATTCTTTATATTCCTGCTTTTGCTTGTATTCTTCTGATAACTTGAACTTGTCTTTTGTTAGAAGATATTTCTTTTCTTCTTTAAACTCTTCTGAATTTATGTAACTCTCCAACTTTTCATAATCAGAGATCTCCTGTGATTCATTAAGTTCACTATAAATTGATAGCTTTTCAGATTCCTTAAATTTAAAGAACTGTTTTATTTCAACTGATTTTTTTAAAGATTTATATTCCTGAAGTTTTTTAAATTCTTCAGTATTTTCAAATTTTAGGTTTTTAACTTCTTCGATATGAGATTTAAACTCCGATGAATTAACTTCTTTTTCTAATTCAAGATATGAATCAATTTCTTGTGAATCTTCAAGTTTATTGTATTTCTTAAATTTATCAGAATTTTTAAATTTGAAGTAGTTTTTAAAATCAGGTGATTTTTCCAGCTTTTGAAATTCTTTAAGTTTTCTATGTTCATCAAGATTTTCAATCTTTAACTCTTTTATTGCATTTTTATGTTCTTTGGACTGAATAATTTTTTGTAATTCTATATATTCTTTTTCGTCTGTAAATTCTTCTCCTTTTTTTACAGACTTTTTTATTCCTTTTAGTTGATTAAACTTTGTAACTGTTTTATTATACTCTTGTTGTTTTTCTCTTTTTTGATTTTCAATATCAGCCTTCAAGGAATCAAAATTAAGAGACTCAATGTACTTTTCCAGTTCTAAATAATCTTCAAGTTCCTTTGAACCATAAAAATTATTAAAGTCAGCCAATTGCTTTGAATCCTTTAGTGCAAAGAACCATTTATACTTCTTTTTAAGTTCTTTATAAGAAGCTTGTTTATCTTTTATTTCCTTGGTTTTTTCTGCCTTTTGTTGAATCAGAGATTTCTTAAATTCTTCAAATTCAGGAGAAGTATAAAATTGGTCTAATTCCTCATAGTTGGCTAACTTATCTGAAGTACTAAAAGATTCATATTCTTTTAATTCATTTGAATCTTTAAGCTGGTAATAGGTTTTTATTTTCTTTGATTTTTTTAGTGCTTTATAGTTTTTTTCTTTTTCGTATGGTTCAGACCCGGGAAATTTTTTAGCATTTATTTCCTTTTTAATATCTTCAAATTCTTTTGAGTTGACAAATGCATCCAACTCTTTAAAACGAGCTAACTCATCAGATTCATTGTATGCATTAAACTCATCAAATTCTTGTTTGAGTTTGTTTTCTTTTTCTTCTAAAACAGAAGCTTTTGGAATTCTCCCAAATCTTGCCGATGTTGAAAATTTTGCACTCATAGTTTTATTTTTTCTTGCCAACGGTTAAAGATAAAAAAAATAAGCAGATGTATTAATAAAATTACACGAATTGTTTGCCTTACCATTATCCATATATAAAACAAAAAAGGGTTAACATTTATTGTTAACCCTTTTTATTTTATTGATTTATATCTATTTAATATGTTCCAAAGCTTCTTTAGTTGCTTCAATTATTGGTTGAATCGAAATATTTTCATTAACGGCTTTTTGCATCCAGACTTGCGGTGTTAACCTTCCAATACTCCAGATCCTTTCAACTTCTTGTGGAAATTTTTTGCCAGCGAAATATCTTTCAATCTGGAAATCAATAATAGTTCCAAATGAATAGTTGGCAAGATATAAAGGGGCATTTATCATATGAGAATAAACAGCTAAGATAGGTTCATCTTTTGTTCCATAAACATCGGCAAAGTATTTATTCCATACTTCTTTAGCAATACCTGCAACAGCTTCTTTTAACTGTGCAGCAGTAGCATCAGGATTTTCGTACAGCCATTTCCATACCTTCATGTCAACTATCGAAACACCCATTATTTCAAAAAGCCCCCAGTATTGGTCAAGGTTTTCTAAATATTCTTTATCTGGGTTTTCGTTGGTAAATCCAAGTAATTGTAAATCCCTTTTTTGGAAAATAAACGCTAAAGCCTCAGTAAATGCAGTATTTGGCACTCCGTTTATCATGTAGTTATCAACATTGTGCAAAGAGATCGTTTGCTCTACATTATGGCCAAACTCATGCACAGCTATATTATAACCTTTGTAATCCATTCCTTTTCCTGATATTCTTGTACGCAGATGAGCTTTTTCTGCTTTCATTTCAGCCCCCCATGCATGGCCAGAGCCTCTTGCAGGGTCAACACTTACTTTTGATGCTATAAATTCAGCACGTTGTTTTTCCCAGCCAAGCTTTTTTAAGATGTTTCCAAGGTCGGCTTCAAAAGCTTTAGGATTAGGGTAATTTGTTTGAGTTATTTTGTTTAAAGATTCTTCGGAAATAGAGCTTCTTGCTTTAAATCCATCATACCAAATATCGTAAGGCCTTAATTCTCTATCCAAACGTTTTTTTATAAGTTCACCAACCTCTTTAACTACAGGTGATGAAAGATACTCATCAAATAGTTTTTCAACCTCTTCTTGCGGTATTTCTTTTGACCCTGCAAACGCTCTTTTTATGAATGTATTGTATTCAGGATAATATTCATCGGTGGCTTTTACAGTTAAGAAATTATCAATAATTCTTTGATATCGCGTATCAGGTTCAGCTGTTAACTGAACTTCATTGCCATCTTTGTATGCTTTATTTTCAATAGGATTCCAATCATAATCACCTGAATTTACTACTTTTTCCGGAATAGTCTGGTTAATGATGTGTTTCATTACACTGTAAATCATATCCTGCTTTTCAAGCCCATTCTCTTTATTTGCATAATTTGATTTTATTTCGTCACGTAAATTCCAGTGAGAAAGTAAAACCATGTCTTCAGGAAATAATTTAGCACCTTCATTATTGAGCAGGTGCCCCATGTAAACATTATATTCTGCTATGTAAATGCCAGCATTTGTGTTTGCTACACCTATTGCCTGGGATAATTTAGCAGGAACACGAGCAGTAAATACATCGCCCATCCTGGCATATCCCCAATCCAAAGAATTCCAGCTTTTGCCAAGTTCATTTTTCTCATCAAGAGAATACGGCGGGAAATTTAATGCTATAACAAATGCTATTTTATTTGAATAAAAGTCATTAGAAAAATGTGCCCCGGGGCTATATGCTGCAAACATTGCATCAACTTTATGGTAAGGGCCATTATTTAAATCCATATTTTCATTTAGGTCCAGTATAATTTTATTTTGATGTCCCCACAACGATTCAAAATTCTTTGAGATTTTATCAAATACCATCTGTTTTTCATTGGCATCATTTATAAAGTTCTCTAAACAAAAACTTTCAAATTCATCAGGTGTGCCATCAGATGATCGCCATAAACTTGCCGCATGTTTAACGCCTCGTTTAATTAATTCTTCGTTTTCATTTTCAAATTTATCTACTAAGGCTTTTTTAACCTTTTCTATAACCTGATCATTAATATTTTTCTGATCAACTGTTTGTTTTTCCATAGTTGTGTTGGTGCATTGAGTGAAAGCTAAAATCACTAATGTTAAAACAAATAAAAAACTTTTTTTCATCATGATTGTAGTATTAGAAGTTAACTGATTAATAAAAAAGTAAAAATACTATTTAATCAATTTAATCAAAATTATATAGTTTAAAAATTAGAATAGCTTTTTACCAAAAGAATGGTATTAAAGTTGTAGAAGATTGAAAGAAAAACAGCTGCCTGAGCCAAATTAAACAAATCATAACTAATCAGTACATTAAAAGCATTGATATTTAATTGTTATCGGATTTTAATACTTTTTTTCTCGCTGATTTTCGCAAAATAATAATTTTAATTTCTGAGAAATCTGCGTGAATATGCGACTTGATCTGTGTTTCATCTGCGAGAAATAAATTTTGATCAGACTGATTAGTTACAACAAATCTTTAAGAATCGTTATTCAATTTTTCCAACAGGATATACATCTTTTTGTTGATCCCAATAAGGTGTGAGTGCATAAAACCAGAATAATTTTACCCATTGATTGTTATATATATTGGGATTAGCTTCAACAGCTTTCATATATTCTTCTTTTAGTTCAGGATTCTTTTTTATCATCTCACGAGCCATCTTTTCCATTACGTAGGTTTCTACATATTCTTTTCTCTCGAATATTGCATTGAAAAATCCCCAACGTAAATAAGAATCGGGTCCCATTGGTTCTAAAATATGTGCAATTAGTTTTGCACGTTTTTGATTAACAGGAATAATAATAGACCCTTCAGGGAATAACTTTTTTATTGAGATTTCTTCCATATCAAAATTCTGAACCATTTGCCTGCCTTCGAATGGATAATTTGCAAATGATACATTATTGAATTTGTAAGTTTTTATTTCAAACTCCTTGGCTTCTTTTAGAGTTTTATATTGAATCCCGTGCAGATTAATGCGTTTAATAACCTCTTGCCATTCAACAGGAACTATATATGCTTGTGGTATTTTAACTATGCTTGCCGGGATTAATTTGTCAAATAATACTATGTCGTAATCTTTGGGTTTATCACTAAATTGAACCCATATATCATTTGTTAAATCACTTGGCACAATCTTGTAATCGACTCCTTTAAACTTAACAGTAGTACTATCTTTTTGTGATGTATAATAATTTAATATTAATTCTTTACCTGAAATATCTTTTGTTTTATTATCTACAGTATTATTAATATTCTTAAGCTCCTGATATTGATTATTAAGAATTTTAAGCGTATGCCTCAATAAATGATAAGTAGCATCTACTCTCGTTTTATAATCTTTAAGCATATGAGTTTCAACTAACAATCCGGGCCTGTTATGTATAGCTGAATACCCAATAGAATATCTTGGTGAAGCAGTATTTCTTATTAAGCCACTCCTGGGATCATGCCAACGCCTGAACGATACATAAGGAAAAATTAAAACATTATCTTCAAATAGATATTCTTCAATCTCTTTAAGATAATTTTTTTGCCATTTAGTATGTGCATTATCCATTTCTCCAAGAATATGCATTCCGTATGTTAATGAATATTGATAATCTGCTCCATCTGTTGTATGTATATCAATAAACATATCGGGAGTCCATTCATTAAAAAGCTTAAGCCATTGTTGCATTTCAATGGCATCTGCCTTTAGAAAGTCGCGATTCAAATTTAAGTTTGTGGCTGTAGTGCGCCAACCCATTTCTTTTGGCCCATTTTGATTAATCCTGTTAAATGCACTAAATCGCTCGTGTCCGTCAACATTAAATATTGGTATAAAAAGTATGGTAGTATGATCCAATAAATCAGGATATTTTTTATTAATAACAATGTCTCTTATTAACATTAAGCCGGCATCTTTACCCTCCGATTCTCCGGGATGTATACATGCTTCAATTAACAGAATTGCATTCCCTGATTTATTTACATTCTCAGTTGTGAAATTTTGGTTTTTATCTATTATAAGTAATGGCAGGTCACGCCCCTGGATACTTTTTCCAAAGTTTGTATATTTTATAAACGGAGAGCTATCTGCTAATTTTTTACAGTATTCAATTGTTTGCTTATATCGAGGAGTCTCAAAGAAATCAGATTTCTCATAATGTGTAAGCCATTCGTCTTGGCTAAATGAGTTAAATGATAAAACTGAGAAATAAATTAGGACTATTATTTTGTTCATATCGATATTATATTAAATAAAACTTTGCTTATTTTGACAATCTAATATAAGCAAAGTTTAAAGAAAATGTAATTATTATGATATATATCGGAAGTTTCTTTAATTTTATCATGATATCAATTTTGCTTGTTATATGTTGGCAACATCTAAAGAAGAGTTGTAGCCAATGCCAGAAAAATCACCATTGTAGAAAATAAATTTGCAAAAAGGTAAATTATTGTTTGCTTTTGTATTATTATGAATTGATTTAAAATGAATAAAAAGAAAAATAAATTACAAATACGAAATAGTACAGATGAATTTTTGGTGTTTACCAATCAAGACGGAAAGAATAGTATAGAAGTTCGAGTTGAAGATGAAACAGTTTGGCTTACTCAAAAACTGATAGCAACTCTATTTGATGTAAATGTAAGAACAATAAGTGAACATCTTCAAAATATATTCAACAGCAACGAATTAGATAATAATTCAGTTGTCCGGAAATTCAGGACAACTGCTTCTGATGGAAAAAAATATAACACGCAGTTTTATAATCTTGACGCAATAATTTCAGTTGGATACAGAGTTAATTCGACAAGAGCGACACAATTTGGATTATGCCGAGACTCAGGCAGAAAGGAGTATTCCTATGTCAATGGAAGACTGGTCAGGTAAATTGAATGCTTTTTTACAATTTAATGAGAAAGATATTTTAACCAGTGTAGGTAAAATTAGTCACGAAATAGCAAAAACATTTGCAGAAAGTGAATTTTAAAAATATAGGATAGTACAAGACAGGTTATTTCAATCGGATTTTGATAAACTAATGAACAAATTGGAAAAAGGAGAATATAAATAAACAACTGGGCACAAAAAATACATATGCAATAGCCTGCTATTGCTAGGCTAAAGCACATGTATCAGCCGTTGTGCCTCGCTTCAACTTTCTTGTAACTTGACAGAGAAGTGTCACGCAATCGGCTACTATTTTTATACTCAACGAATTGTCTAT
>DAOVYZ010000060.1 GCA_030635365.1 Bacteroidales bacterium | reverse complement strand
TAAATAAATTAAAAGAAAAATCATATTCATACGATGCAGAAGTAAAAGGAGATTTTAATGACTACTCATATCCAATAGAATATACACTGGAATTAAAAAAGGGAGTACAGGTAATGTTTATTAAAAATGATCCATCGCCTGAAAGGCTTTATTTTAATGGTAAAATTGGGAAGGTGTCTAAATTGGATAAAGATTCGGTAGAAGTAAGTTTTGAAGACGGAACAGAAAATGTATATGTAGAAAAATATATTTGGGAAAACAAAAGATATTCGCTGAATAAAGAGAACAATGAAATTGATGAAAAAATAATGGGAACATTTTCTCATTTCCCACTCAAGTTGGCATGGGCAATTACCGTTCACAAGAGTCAGGGTTTAACTTTCGAAAAAGCAATTATTGATGTTTCAGGAGCTTTTGCCCCGGGGCAAATATATGTTGCATTATCTCGACTAACTTCTTTAAATGGCTTGTTACTAAACGAACCAATTTCAACAAAAGGAATGGATCAGGATATAGCTGTGAAAGAATTTGCTGAAGAGAAACTGGACTCTGAAGTGCTGCAAACCAGACTAAAAACAGATTCTCAAGCATACATAAAAGATGTGGTTTTGGAAAGTTTTGATTTTTCGGTCATGAAAAGACAGTTTTACTATCATTTAGAAAGTTATTCAAAAGATGTAAAGAAATCTGCTAAACAAAAATATCTTGCCTGGGCTAAAGATTTAAATGTTGAAGTAATAAAAGTAAAAGAAGTAGCAGATAAGTTTCAGGCTGAATTAAAACATATTTTTTACACACATGATGAGGGGTATTTGTTAAAACTGAATCAACGAATAAAAGCTGCTGTTGAATATTTTGAACCTTTATTGAAAGATTTGTCACATAGTGTTTTTTCTCATATATCAAATGTTGAAAGTGAAAAAGGTGTAAAAAAATATTGCAAAGAATTAGCTGATGTGGAGTTATTATTCTTTAAGCAATTAATAACAATCCAGAAAATTAAAGGTTTGGTTAAGGCGTTAATTGAAGATACTGAGTTTTCGAAAGAAACCTTAAATAGAACTACATCGCTAAAGGATAGGGAAGTAGAATTAAGTAGTAAGAGTAGTGGTAGAAAGAAAGAAGCAGGTAAAAAAATTCCAAAAGAAAAAAAAGCAAATACAAAAGAAATAAGTTATGCATTGTATTGTGAAGGTTGGGATGTAGGAGCTATTGCAGCGGAAAGATCATTTGCCGTATCTACAATTGAAGGACATTTGGCATATTATGTATCTATAGGCAAAATTGATGTGCAAAAATTTATTAGTAAATTAAAATTACAGCAAATACTAAAGGTTTCAGAACTTCTAGATACAGAAAAACTGGGGGCTATAATGGAAAAACTGGGTGATGAATTTACATATAACGACATTAAGTTTGCGATAGCGCATAAAGATTTTCAGAGATTTAGAGATGATTAGGGCGAAAAGCGACAAAAAAGAAGAGGCTGCCCAAAAAGTTAAAAAAATAAAGAATTGTAGTTTTTTCTTCTTTTTGGACAGTTCCTTTTAGTATTTATTTCACGATTGATATTTTCTTTGACCCTGCATTAAGTCCATCAATAATCAAACTATAGTAATAGAATCCGGGGCTTAGGTTATCGGTAGCTAAATCTACATATGAAAGTCCTCTTTTATTGATTTTGATAGTATTATAAATCGTTCCTTTGTTATCGAAAATTACTAATGATGCCTCTTTTACATTTTGAGGAATAAAAAACTGAATACGTGTAGTGCCATTTGTCGGGTTAGGAATATTTTGATATAGTTCTGCTCCTGAATTTTCGATAAACGCACTTTTTGTTTCCGTTACAGTTGTTTTAAGATAGGCCACATCAGCTTCCAATTGGGTTATTCTATTTTCATAATCTGCTAAAGTTGTATTTATATTACTAAGTAGTGGAGCAAGGTCTACCGATACTGGTGAACCATTCTCAATATTAATTTGTAATGTAGTTCCGGTCAAGGTAGCACCAATAAGATTCTGTTCATCTGTATTGTTAATGGATGCACTTATATCAATGGAATTTCCATTTGAAATTGATATTGTATTTCCCGATATGCTTAAAATTTGCTCATCGGTATTTGCTTCAAAACCATCTTTTAAAGAGCTTATGTTAACGGAATTTCCTCCTACGATAGATAAATTTGTCCCATCAAAAGCCAGATTCTGTTCGTCTGTATTGTCCATATATCCGGCTAAATCTATAGAGTTGCCATCAGTAATTGATAAAACATTAGATATTAAGCTTAAAATTTGATCGTCAGTATCATCTAAATAAACACCTAAATCAACAGAGTTCCCGTCTGCAATTGATAATGTGTTAGAGTTTAAACTCAGTGTCTGGTCATCTGTATCAGTAAGATAAGGAGATAAATCAATAGTAGTACCATCGTTTGTTAAGGCAAGTGTATTACCTGTTAAGGTTAAGTCTTGCGAATCGGTATTGTCCATGTATCCTGCTAAATCAACAGAGTTGCCATCAGTAATAGATAAAACATTAGATATTAAGCTTAAAGTCTGATCGTCTGTGTCTGTATCATCCAAATAAAGACTTAAGTCTACAGAGTTTCCATCAGCAATTGATAATGTATTTGAGCTTAGACTGAGAGTCTGGTTATCTGTATCAGTAAGATAAGGAGATAAATCAACAGTAGTACCATCGTTTGTTAACGCAAGGATGTTTCCTGTTAAGGTTAAATCTTGCGCATCCGTATTATCCATATATGCACCTAAATCTACGGTATTTCCTCCGGTAATACTTAATGTATTTCCTGATAATCCAAGATCTTGCTCATCAGTATTATCTAAATAACCTGCTAAATCCACTGAATTCCCATCGGCAATTGATAATGTATTAGAACTTAAGTTTAATGTTTGATCATCTGTATCAGTATCATCTAAATATGTGGATAAGTCAACAGTAGTGCCATCATTAGTTAAGGCTAGTATATTTCCAGTTAATGTTAAATCTTGAGCATCAGTATTATCAAGGTATCCCGATAAATCTACTGTCGTCCCATCATTTGTAAGTGCTAAGGTATTAGTGGTTAACGTTAAATCCTGTGCATCGGTATTATCTAAATATCCTGATAAATCAACTGTAGTGCCATCATTGGTTAAAGAAAGTGTATTACTGCTTAAGCTTAGATCCTGAGCATCAGTATTATCAAGATAAGGACTCAAATTCACAGAATTACCATCGCTAATATATAGTGTATTACTAACAATATTCAGATTTTGTATGCCACTGGTAGTCCATTGAGTGCCATTCCAAACATTTAAATGTTGACTTGTACTATCATACACCATCATTCCTTCATCAGAAGCATTTAATGCGCTGGTAAATGTTGTTTTTTCCGAATTGGACATTCGTGTGATTAAAAATCCTTTATCATCTTCAGCAAGTTCTAATGATGCATTTTGATTTGGTGAATCAGTTCCAATTCCTACTGACATCCTGGTCACAGAAGTTGTACCTCCTATAACAAAACTATTGTCAGTGGATACCCTTGCATTTGAACCTATCACACATGAATAGACTCTTTCGCCATTAATAAGTGCATCATAACCAATCCCGATATTGTAGCTATTGGTACTTCCATTACCTCCCATGGCAGTACTCGAAAAATCGGTTAAGGCTCCAAGCAACACATTATATTGTCCTTCTCGATTTGTATACCCTGTCCTATAGCCTAAATAAGTATTGTAGTTAGCATTATTAGTTTCATCGGTCCTGTTATTGTCCCAACCTGCGTTAGAGCCAATAAAAGTATTATAATCTGCATGTTCTGTACACGAACCGGAAGCTTGACCTACAAAAGTATTATGATGCCCGACACCTACGTCAACACCGGCGGAATCTCCAATAAAAGTATTCCTGTCTCCTTTATTATCCCATCCGGCTTCATTTCCAAAAAAAGCATTTCTGGTTCCGGTTAAATTACTTCTTCCTGCCTGATTTCCTACAAAAGTATTATCACTTGCTGTGGTATTATTATATCCGGCATCTTCACCAACAAACACATTATCATCTCCCTCCGTATTGAAAAAACCAGCCTCCTCACCTACAAAAACAACATCTGCCCCATTCTCATTATAATATCCGGCATGTGTTCCAATAATTACCACATCGGTACCATAATGATTGTAGCCTGCCATCTTCCCAATGATTACATTATCAGTACTACTCACAGAAACAGGAGTTCCTCCCATAGCTTCTGCGCCTATAATTGTATTATCGCTTTGTGTGAATGATGCAAAAGCTAAACTATATCCTGCCCGATAACCAATAAAAGTATTATACAAACCGGTTGTATTTGTATATCCCGCAGAATCTCCTAGAAAAGTGTTAAAATCTCCGGAAGAATTGCTAAACCCGGCACCATCACCGGCTGCGTAGACTCCTAATTGTCCGTAACTATTTTGATTTATGAATAGATTAAAGCAAAATAATGAACATGCAATAACAAAGTATCGTATTTTCATAAGATTGGGGGTTTTGGTTAATTATTTTAAATCCGCAAAATCATTTTACAGATATTTCCAGGTTAATGGATACAAGTTATTAATACCAATTTCTTCAATCTAGGGTATATATACCTGAATAAAATTTAAGGGGATAGGGTAATATTACGTACTAAAATTTTAGCAATGTTTATGAATGATTGGTAGATTGCTAACTGTAAATAAAACGGGTAAATATTAGAATAAAAAAGCTTGCTCCAAATAGAACAAGCTTTTAGTAGTTATTGTATAAATAATATATTACATTTTTTCAATTGCCATTATTGCTTGATTCTTTGCAACCATTTCGCCATTCTTAACAAGTATTTTTACTATTTTGCAATTTTCGGGAGCTTCGATCTCGTTAAAAAGTTTCATTGCTTCAAGTACGCATATGGTATCACCTTTATTTACAGTTTTGCCTTCTTCAACAAATGGTGGTACATTTTCACCTGATGCACCATAATATGTGCCAGCCATAACAGCGTCAATGGTATCTTTATAATCTTGAGAACCTTGTTCTTCTGCTTTTTCAACAACTTCTTCCTCGCCTGCCGGACGAGCAGGTTTAGTTTCAACTGCTGATGTAGTTTGTTCAATAGCAGCTTCCTCATAAACATGCCCTTTTGCACTTCCATTACCAGAACGTAATGAAAGATTAAAGTCACCTTTTCTAATCACAAGCTCGTTTAATTGCATTTTTGCGGCCTTCTCAAGAATTGTATTTACTCCATCATAATCCTCTGAATGTAGCATTGGACTTGCAGGTACCTCAGAGCCTGCTTGAACAGCTACTTTCTTTTCAGGTTGAGTTTCTTCTACAAAGGCTTCAAATTCTATGTCAGCAGGAGTTTTAGGCCTTTTATCTTCAGCAATAGCTCTCCATTTAAAGTATTCAACAGAAACTTCAGGAAATAAGCAATAAGATAAAATATCTTCTTCTGTTTCTATTAATTCAGGATTTGCAACGTTTTTAGTTGCATTAGGTAACATTGGTTCAAGATCGTCAGCAGGGCGATGATCAATAGGTTTTTCATCACCAAGAATTTGTTTAACGAATTTTGGGTCAATAGGTGCTGGTGGCCTACCATACATTCCTTTTACATAATTTTTTACTTCCTGGGGAACCACTTTATATCTTTCTCCCATTATTACATTCATAACTGCTTGTGTACCTACAATCTGACTAGTTGGTGTAACAAGTGGAGGGTAACCTAAATCTTTTCTTACTTTAGTTACTTCTTCTAAAGCTTCGGGTAATTTTTCTAATGCATCTTGTTGTTCAAGCTGTGAGCGGAAATTAGAAATCATACCTCCCGGAATCTGATGCACCAAGATTTCAGAATCAATAATTGGTTCATGCCCTCTTCCTTTAGATCTTTTTGGTGAAAGATCAGCAAAATATTTATTAATTTTTCTTAAAGCATCAATATCTAATCCTGTGTCAAATTCAGTTTCTTTGAACATAGCGTTGATTGTTTCAACAGGTGGCTGTGATGAGAATCCTGCCATTGAAGAAATAGCACAATCAATAGCTCCTGCACCTGCCTTTATACCTTCATAGTAAGAAGACTCAGACATACCACTTGTTGCATGGCAATGAACCTGGATAGGAATATCCAGATTTTCATTAAGAGCAGAAATTAATTTATGTGACATTGTTGGAGATAACAGGCCTGCCATATCTTTAATACAAAGGGAGTCAATTCCCATATCAACTTGTTCTTTAGCATCTTGTACATACTTTTTAATTGTATGTACCGGGCTTATAGTGTATGAAAGCGACCCTTGTGCATGTGCTCCATGTTTTTTTACAGCTTTAATAGCTGCATTTAAATTACGAGAATCATTTAATGCATCAAATATTCTGAAAATATCAATACCATTTTCGTGAGCTGTTTCAACAAATCTGTCAACTAAATCATCGGGATAGTTTTTATATCCTACAACATTCTGCCCTCTTAATAGCATTTGTAACGGAGTCTTTTTTGCTTTTGATTTTATAAGCCTTAATCTTTCCCATGGATTTTCACGTAAAAATCTCAGGCAAACATCAAAAGTTGCACCACCCCATACTTCAAGGGAGTAATACCCAACATTATCAATAGTATCAATAATATTTATTATATCATCAGTTCTCATTCTGGTTGCCCACAATGACTGATGTCCATCTCGTAATGTTGTATCCGTTATTCTTATTATTTTGTTATCTTTCATTTTAATTCCAATTAACTGTTTGTTGAGAATTTTCCAATGCCAGAATATTTTTCAAATCTTTTTTGAATTAATTCGTCAGTCTGCAAGCCTTTTAAATCTTTTATATTATTGAGTATTGATTTTTTTACCGAATCAGCAATTTCTTCATAATTAGAGTGTGCTCCTTCTCCGGGTTCATTTATAATTTCATCAATTACGCCATGTTTTAATAATGCATTTGCAGTAAGGTTAAGGGCTTCAGCTGCATCCGGTGCGAATTTTGCGTCTCTCCAAAGTATGGATGCACATCCTTCAGGTGAAATAACAGAATATATAGCATTCGATAACATCAAAATTTTATCACCAACACCAATTCCAAGGGCCCCCCCACTTCCTCCTTCTCCAATTACAACACAAATTATAGGAACTTCGATAGAAGCCATTTCTGTTAGATTTTTAGCAATAGCTTCTGCCTGCCCTCTTTCTTCTGCTTCTAAACCAGGAAATGCTCCGGGAGTATCAATAATTGTAACTATTGGAACATTAAATCTTTCAGCTAATTTCATTAAACGAAGAGCTTTCCTATATCCTTCAGGTTTAGCCATTCCAAAATTCCTGTCGATATTTTCATTGGTGCTTTTACCTTTATTATGTCCTATTAACATAACTTTTTTACCTTCAATTTCGGCAAAGCCACCAATCATGGCTTTATCATCAGAATAATACCTGTCTCCGTGGAATTCTATGAAATTACTAAAAATTTGTTCAAGATAATCTTGTAAAATAGGCCTGTTTGGATGACGGCTTTTTTTTACAATTTCCCATGGTGATAAGTCTTCTTTAATAACTTCGGCCTTTTTTTCTTCTAGTTCCATTACTGCAGTATTATCAACTTCTAGTCCCATTTTTTCTAATTTTAGTATTAATACTTCAAGAAATTTTAAACAAATTACCTATTGTAATAACTGAGAACATTGCTTAAATAATTTTTCATGTCTTTTCTATTTACAATAGAATCAACAAAGCCATGTTCTAAGAGATACTCGGAAGTTTGAAAATCATCAGGTAATTTTTCTCCTATTGTTTGTTCTATAACACGCCTGCCGGCAAACGCAATTAAGGCTCCTGGTTCTGATATATTCAGGTCTCCCATCATCGCGTAACTTGCAGATACTCCTCCTGTTGTTGGGTTAGTTAAAACTGATATATATGGTATGTTTTTTTTATTTAACCGAGCCACACCGGCACAGGTTTTGGCCATTTGCATTAAGGATAGAGCTCCTTCTTGCATTCTTGCTCCTCCTGATGCTGAAAAAACGATATAAGGCAAATCCTTATCATAAGCATAATTTGCAGCTTGAAGAATTTTTTCTCCGGTTCCACTACCAAGACTTCCACCCAAAAATCTGAAATCCATAACTGCAATTACAGCTTGGTTCCCATTTATTTTTCCATGCCCGGTAGTGACAGCTTCTGATATGCCGGTCTTCTTTATATTGTTCTCGTACTTATCCTTATAGCTACCTTTTAGATCATTAAATTTTAAGGAATCTATCGGACTTATATTAGAAAAAAGTTCTACGAATGTGTCTTTATCAAAAATTAAATTAATTCTTTCCCAAGAAGTAATACTTCCATGGTAGTTGCAATTTGGGCAAACATTTAAGTTATTAATCCACTCATTTTCGTAAATATGCGAATGGCATTTTTTACATTTTACCCATAAACTCTTCTTTGCTTTTTTTCTCTCTGTAGTAGTATCAGTGTACCAAGCCATCTCTCTTTCCTCCCTTGATTATGTCTAAAATATAACCATAAATATTTTTTGGCTAAATTAATAGTAAAATATTTAATGCGGCAAAATAGTCAATTTTATAAAAAAAAACTACATAATTTTAAATTATTATTTTCAACAAATCTGTTTGTTTTCAATGTATTTTATTGTTTATCATCCTTTTATGCAAGAATTAGAACAGATTAAATAGAAAATTGTTTAATCCCTTAAATCCGCAAGTCACGGGGTGACTAAATGATATAAAGGCTGTTATGTACATCTTTTCTTGTCAAGTCACCCCGTGACTATCAGTAATTCAAAAAATTGTTTAGAGTATTTAGCATTTAATAGTCACAAAAATAATACCAGTATTATATGGACATTTTTTATATTGATTGTATATTAGAGGTTTTCAGTAATTAATCCATGTAGATTTATAAAAGATGAATCATGTTATCTTTGATTCCCCTATTTTTTATAAGA
This sequence comes from Bacteroidales bacterium, assembly GCA_030635365.1. Taxonomy (GTDB): domain Bacteria; phylum Bacteroidota; class Bacteroidia; order Bacteroidales; family UBA12077; genus UBA12077. The sequence continues at coordinate 1,623 of DAOVYZ010000060.1, read as the reverse complement.
ATCAATACGATTTTTATTATGAGGGTTCAAGCCCCAAAATTATTGAAAGTTTAATTAATGTTATTACAGCAAAGAAGAATAAAATTACGACTATAGCTATTTCATTTTATCTTTACAATAACCCCAGACTACATGTATTTTTTAAAGATCTAATAGAAGAAACGGATATTATTATAACAATTATTTCTATTCCATTAGAAGGCTATGATAATACAAATCCTAAAAAGCTAAAGTATATAAGCAATCCTGGTAAAGAAACTAAAGAATATACCAAATATCAGGTTGCAAAGCGAATTTATGAAGATATTATAAAGTTAAATTCTCCGCAATACAAACTATTTATATTTCCGCATATGTATATTCGGAGTAAATATGTTAAGCCCTTTTCGAGAGGGCAGATGCCATATTCATTGCACAGTAAGTTGTTTTTGATTGAATATACCGATAATGAAACGGCAACAGTAGGTATTACTTCGTCAAATTTAGCTGCAAGAGACCTGGTAAAGAATGAAAATTTATTAATACTAGGCGAGTCAAAAAAAATTGCTCAATCAACGAAAACTTTTTTTAAGGATATTTTAATCAATTCAATTCCTATAGGTGAATTTGATAGTACACGGAATTATTTTGACTATAAAATACAATTAGTAAATAATAAACAAGGAGATAATTTTATATTCATAGCTCCATTTTATGAAAACTCTCCCAAATGCTCAGAAGATTTTCTAATTGATATGATTAAATCAGCAAAAAATAATATTTATATTGTAGCCCAACATATTAGTTCGTATAAATATGATTACTTTGACAATGGGAAAAAGTTAAGTAGGAAAGGTTTTCTTTGGCATGCTTTAGAAAAAAGCAAAGAAAGAATTGAGCTTAGATGTTTATCTCAAACTTATGTTGATGAGAATGGAAAAAGCCCTGATTCAAGAAGGCCTGCAAATATTAAAGGATTTAAAGATTTTATAAAGTCGTATAAGGAGAATAAAAATTGCAGGTATGCTGTAAATCCCAGTATTCATAGTAAATATATCATAATCGATAATAAATTAATAATTACCACATGTAATTTTACACCAACTCAGTTTATTTATATTAAGGATGTAAAAATTGATAATTTTGAAAATATACCCGAACTTAAATACAAAGGAATTCATTCAGAAGTAGGAGTATATTTTGTAATTGATGATGAATTTATTGTAGAAAAATATGTGGATAATATGAATATGATTTGGCGAGATGAGAAAACTGTAAAAATGTAGTCGTTATGCAAAATTATGATCCTGTATAGTATAGCGTTAAAAAACCAGGAATTCCGCTGGTTTTACTTTACCATTTGCTAAATAAGATTTTGAATTCACTTAGTTATATTTAAAATTCTTAAAAACTGCATGAGCTAATACACTTAAGAAATCATCTTTTTTGACATTTAAACAAAGGTAACTAATCAGTACCTAAAGTTACAATTTTAATAGATATTTGGTGTTAAACATAAATGGAAATAATCAAAAGAATACTTAAATAGGGTTTGCTGAAAAAGTCCATAACATGCCATATACAAAGCCGCAAGGTAAAGCTGTATAGATATACTGCGAGCCGCAGCAATGAAGTAGATGGTAT
>DAOVYZ010000015.1 GCA_030635365.1 Bacteroidales bacterium | reverse complement strand
CCTGCAATATTTTCAATTGCTCCGTTTGGATTTGCCTCTGAAGTAATTTCTCCATATTGATTACAATATCTGAACAAAATTTGTCCTTTCTGCCGCATATCCTGTAAGTCTTCTTTTTTAGCAAAATATCTTCCCTCAGCATGAGCAATAGGTATTTTTAACGGTTGTTGTTTACTCAACTTAGCTGTTATGATACTAGAGTTATTATCAGGAACCAGGTAAACATTTTTGCAAATAAATTTCTGATTATTATTATGCAAGAGTGTCCCTGGCAATAACCCTGATTCACATAAAATTTGAAATCCATTACATACCCCAAATACAAAGCCTCCATTGTTGGCAAACTCAATCACGCTCTCCATTATTGGAGAATAGCGTGCTATTGCTCCTGACCTTAAATAATCACCATATGAAAAACCTCCTGGCAAAACGACAGCTTCAACACCTTGTAAATCGGTGTCTTTATGCCATAATTCAACTACTTCTTGCTCCATAATATTGCGAAGGACATATATCATATCCTGATCACAATTTGAACCCGGAAAGATTACTACTCCAAATTTCATTCGAGATATTTTTGAATTTGATATTAATTATTGATTTTCAAAACATTAACCTGATCAGATTAATTTTTTCATCTCAAAGATAAAATTATTTACCATCTCGAACAAATAATTTATTTCAACAATAATCGAAAGATTATAATACAAAACAAATATGGATTAAATTACCTGTAGTTTCCCATTCAATACAACCGCATCCAGGTTCATCTTCTTTGCAGAACTCATAGCATCGTCAATAGTATGTACAATTGGTTCACCTTTGCTGTTAAAAGAAGTATTTATTAATGCTTTTATATTATGCTTTTTATCTAATTCTTCGAGTAAATTAAACAAAAATGGATTCTCATTCCTTTCAAAAATTGTTTGAATTCTCGATGTACCATCAACATGAACTACTCCTTCAATCTCCTTAATCTTATCTTTTTTTACTATAAAGTCCAATAACATGTACCTGCTTAAATGATTTATTTCTTTCAACCCGGTGTAATACTTTGCATTTTCATGAAGCATTACAGGAGCAACAGGCCTATACCATTCCCTTTCTTTATGCACTTCGCTAACCTCTTTGGCTATCTTTTTTGAATTTGCCAGTGCCAAAATGCTCCTGTTTCCTAAAGCCCTTGGGCCAGACTCTCCAAATCCATTACAAACTCCAACTACATTACCTTTACTTAAATACTTAGCTACAATGGCGATATCATTTTTATTAAAATCTGTTTTATAACTACTAATCTCCCAATTATTTAAGTATGCATTATGTTTTTTTATTTCACCATGTTTTATTTGCTCAATAAAAGCTCCCGCTCCAATTGATAATCCGGAATCATTTGTGCAAGGTGGGATAAATACATCTTTAAATAAATTTCTAACAATAATTTCAGAATTCGTTAAAATATTCAAAGCCGACCCCCCTGTTAAATATAGATATTCTGCTCTTGTTTTATTTTTTAATATTTCGATTTTTTTGATAAAATCTCTTTGAAAAATATGTTGAAAAGTAGCTGCTATATCTTGCAAAAAAGAATTATGCCGGTCAAAACTTTCCAAATCAATATTCCAGTCTTTTTTTAAAGTATTAAAGAAACAACTTTTTTTATTCCAGATATTTTGAAAATAGTTGTTTTCAACTAACCATTTTTCAATCTTGTTGGAATACTCCCCATATGAAGCATAACCCATAAGTTTCCCGGGAACTGAGTGCTGATCAAATTCTTTTGCTCCAATAATTGAAAAAGTAAGTGCATTTGCATTAAAAAAAGACGACAAGTATTTCATATTCCAATGATATTCAATACTCACTAGTTTGTTATTTTTAAATTTCCATGCTGAAAAATTGCTCAAGCTAGCCCCTCCGTCAAAATGTAACAACAAACTATTTTCTTTAAAATTCCCAAAAAATGGCAAACAACTATAAATATGAGCTAATTCATGATTTAAAATATAGGCATCCTTTTTCTCTCCATACCACCAACATACTCCCTTCTCTAAACCACTTGCCAAATTATCAACCATTGGTGCTTCAAATCTAATTTCTCCACTTTCGCTTATAAAAGCCCTTCCAATTATATTATCTACAAATACAATATCAAAATCTTTTCCTAATAGTTTTTCGGACTTAAGTATCCCATGAATATAGCCTTCTAAAGAATTATCATACTTTTTCCTGCTAATTCTTTCAAGTTGTATGTGCCTTAATACCTGTCCATTATCAAAAAACGTTATATTATGGTCATGCGCAAATACCGGATATCCATAATTTTTTATATCTTTAATACCATAGATTGCTAATGTTGGCTTTAAATTATCAAAAAACATATTTGAATAATATATTGTGAAAAATTTAATTCTTTGTTTTTTATTCATTTAGATAAATGATTTTTTTTCAATACAAGTTAATTAGCTATTTTTGCAAGCTTAAAAACAAACTATTTTAAAAAATTAGCGTAGTAAGTATATACTTTTTAATTGAGAATTCCGAATGATTCTATCTGATCAAGAAGTTCAATATTTTGTAAATACTATAAGCAATTCATCGAATTACGATTTTAGCGAATATTCCGATAAATCTCTAAAACGGCGTATTCATAAAATTCTTATTGATAATAACTCTGATCTTATTACACTGATAAATAAAATAAAATCTAAAGATGGCTTTCTAGATAAGATAGTTAAAGATATAACTGTTAATACAACGGAATTATTTCGCGATCCGCAAATTTGGCAAACATTAAAATATAGAATACTTCCTCGATTTGCTAAAAATAAAAATATTAACATCTGGCATGCTGGTTGTTCTACAGGGCAAGAAGTATATTCTATGATGATTTTATTAAATGAACTTGGATTATTAGAAAAAGCCAAAATTTTTGCCAGTGATTTAAACACAGATGCACTTAATGCTGCAAAAAAGGGTAGCTATAAATATCGTTTTAATATAGGATATCTTGATAATTTTGATAAAGTAATAAAAGAAAATCCTTTTAATTACGAAGAATATAATGATGTTCCCTATAACAAATACTTTAAAATTGATAAGGTTACTGATGTAATTCAAATGAATGATTTTTTAAAACAGAAACCTATTTTTAGGCAACATGACCTGGTAAAAGGAGGGAATTTATATTTTGCTAAATTTGATCTGATATTATGCAGAAATGTTATTATATACTTTAAATACAGCTTACAAAATAAGGTGTTTAAATTATTTCACGAACATCTTTATACTAATGGATATTTAGCTTTAGGTATGCATGAAACAATGTTGGGAGAAATTACATCTAAGTTTGATAAAAAGGGGCAGGTATACCGAAAAAAATAGATATTGTTAAAAGTATTAAAGAATGAATAAGTACGAATTAGGCATAGTTGATACAAGGAATATAATCAGAACATTACAGGATGTTTACAATTATGATTTTAAAAATTATGCACTTACATTTTTTAAGAGAAGAGTTGAGAAAATTATTGGAAATTATAATCTAAAAGATGCTGACGAATTTATTCAAAAAATAAAAACAGATACAGCCCTTTTCGAATCATTTTTACAGGATATTTGTGTTGATACATCAGAGATGTATCGGGAACCTTCAATGTGGAGAGTTTTAAAAGAAGAAGTATTCCCCAAAATAACCAGTGATACCCTTAACTTTAAAATTTGGTTTCCTGAAGTAGCTTCAGGTGAAGAATTATATTCAACAGCTATTATTCTTGAAAAATTAAATTTGCTTAAAAATGTCCAATTCATTGCCTCAAGCATAAGTGAGCTCAATATTGAGAAGATTAAAAAGGGTCTTTTTGATCCAAAGAAAATTGAATTTAATGATACTAATTTTGTGCGAATATTTAATGATAGTGAACTTTCAGATTATTATACACATAAAAATGAAAAAGCTTATTGGAAGACTTCTTTAATAGAGAATACGAAATTTATAAAACAAAATGTTATATTTGATGATTATCCCAAGGGTATTAAGCTGGTATTGTTCCGAAATCAAATGATTTATTATAATCAAATTTTGCAGGAGCGATATATTAAAATAATATATAATTGTTTGGTGCCAGGGGGTTATCTGGCTATTGGCAATAAGGAAAAGATTGATTATTGGAATTCAGATAAAGATTATATTTTAATTAATGATTCCGAAAGTTTGTATAAAAAGAAATTGTCTTAGGTAATTTATGTATAAAGCATTAGTAATCGGTGGTTCAGCAGGAAGTTTTCAGGTAATAACAAAAATATTAAGTTCATTACCCAAAAATTTCCCATTACCTGTTTTGTTAAGCTTACACAGATTAAAACATGTCAGATCAGGATTTGTCGAAGCATTATCAATAAAATCAACAATCCCAATTGTGGAGCCTTTTGATAAAGAAAGTATAAAGCCAGGAAAAGGATACCTTGCTCCATCAAATTATCATATGTATATTGAATTAAATAAAAGAATAGCTTTATCTACTGAAGAACCTGTTAACCATTCTCGCCCTTCAATTGATTTAACTTTTGAAACCGCAGCACAAGCATATCGTAATAAATTAATTGGTATTATATTGTCTGGGGCTAATAAAGATGGAGCACATGGATTAAAAAAACTTAAACAGGCAGGAGGACTAGCTATTGTGCAGGACCCTAATGAATGCCAGGTAAAAACAATGACCGAGGCATCACTTAAAGTTACAACTGTTGATCATATCTTTACAACAGAACAGATTATCAATTTTTTGTTAAATATAAAATGATAATTATTCATGGATAATCTAAGAAAATATAAAATATTCGCATTTATTGCTCTTTTTGCAGAGTTGATAATATTTTTTGCTCTATTTGGAAAAATAAGAAATCTTATAATTAGCTATGAGATAGCTGAAAGAAATACTCCAATATATGTTCTTTTATTTTTAGCAATGATATTATTCATTTTTCTATTTATACTTACAATTATCTTAACATACAAGAAAAATCCAGCCGAAGGTTATTATCAACAGATGGATATATTAACAGATATAACCAAAAAAGAAAAAACTAGTGATTTTGAGCAAAAAGAAGAACTAATTGATATTGAAAATTATACTAAAAAAATACTTCCTAAAGATAATGCAAAACTTGATCTGGTAAAGTATACCGAAAAAATATTAAGCAATATTGCTAAAGAGTTTGATATTGTACAGGGGCTTTTCTTTGTGAAAGAAAAAAAATCAGGCATTTTTGATATTGCCGGGAAATATGCATACTTTGGCGAAGAAGAACCAAAAAGTTTTAAAATAGGAGAATCATTATCCGGGCAAGTAGCTAAAAATAAAAAAGTATTAAATTTAAAAGATATACCTGAAAATTACATTACAATATTATCAGGTTTAGGGAGCAGTTCTCCGAACTATTTGCTGATTATACCAATTATTATGAATGATGAAACCATCGGGATTATTGAACTAGCTTCTTTTAAGGAATTTAAAAGTAATTTTAGTAATTTGTTTGAAAAAATATCAGAACAAATTGGTAAAGTTCTAGTTAAGTATTAAATTATTATCCAATATATGGCAGTAAAGAAACATAAAACAGAATTAAGCAAAATTTCCTACAGTAATGTAATTATTGGAGTAGGAATATCTTTCTTCTTTCTTTTAATATCATGGATGATAGATATTATCAACAATAATTTAAATGTTTCTTTAAATACCATTAAAGAAATTCATGTTAATGACCCAGTACTCTTTCTTATTGACCTCCTGCCAATAATTGTTGGTATACTTATATATATCTTAATAAAAAAAAGGGAGAAAGATAAGGAAAGCTTTAGAAAGATAATTAAACAACGAGATCAGGATATAAGCAGAAATGCCAGATTTGCGAAAAAAATTGGAGAAGGAACATATGATGAAGGACATGAAATAGTAGATGAAGATGATATAATAGGAAAGTCTCTGATTGTTATGCGTGACAATTTGCTTGCTAATAACAAAAAGGAGAAAGACCAAAATTGGATTTCAGAGGGAAAAGATATTGTCTCTGATATACTACGAATGCACAACAATATTGAGGAACTGGCGTATGAAGTTACGGTTCAGCTTATCAAATATGTTAATGTAATTCAAGGTGCTTTTTATATCTTCGAAGAAAAAGAAAACAAGCTTATTAATATTGCTACCTATGGATACAACAGGAAACGATACGTTACTCAAGAATTTAATACAGGACAGGGATTAATCGGGCAATGTGCTTATGAGCAAGATATAGTATATAGAACGGAAATACCTGAAGATTATGCAACAATAACATCAGGTATATTAGGAGATAAAAAGCCTGCAAGTATATTGCTGGTTCCATTAATTACAGAAGAAAAACTTCAGGGAGTATTAGAATTTGCTTCATTAGATAACGAGTTTCAACAACTAACTATTAAGTTTCTTACAGAGTTAGGGGAAATTATAGCTCGTACACTCTATAATCTTAGAATGAACCAGAGAACTGAAAAATTACTTCAGGAATCTCAACAAATGACAGAAGAACTTAAAGAAAATGAAGAAGAGCTTCGTCAGAATGCAGAAGAAATGCGTGCAACTCAAGAGGAACTCGAGATCTCTAATAAAAACCTTGGGACTCAAATTAAAGAAGTTGAAAATGCTCAAAAAAGGCTTCATTCATTGCTTGAAAATGCATCAGAGGTAATCTCAATATACGATAACGATTTAAAATTAAAATATCAAAGCCCTTCTGTTACAAAAATATTAGGTTACACACCTGACGAAATGATGAGTGGTAAAGATATGGATAGGTTAACAGCAAAAGGTGAAGCAGCAATGAAAGAAATGTTTAACCAATTGCTTGAAGATCCTCAAACTCCCAGGACCATTCTATACACATATATTAAAAAAGACGGTAAAAAGATTCATATTGAAACAACAGGGCGTAATTTACTTAATGACCCTGCAATTAATGGCATAATCCTAAATTCACAAGATATTACCGAAAGAAAGCGTGCTGAAAAGGAAGAAAGAATGAAAAGTAAAATGCAATCTCTTTCTGAAAATAGCCCTGACTTAATTTTGAGAATGAACACTAAAGGACAGTTCTTTTATGCTAATCCAATGGTAATGGATTATCTGGGAATTAAAGCTATCGATATGATTAATGGAAGAATTGATGAATTGAATATTGATCCTATATTGGTAGATTTTTTTAAAGGTTCCATTAAAAATATAAGAAAAACCAATCAGAAATTAAATGAAGAAATAACCATGCCTACCGCTATGCTTGGGGATCGGATAATGAACTATAATGCAATCCCTGAGTTTAACGAAAATGAACTTGAAACCATATTATTTGTAGGGCATGATATTACCGAAGCAAAGAAAATAGAATTAGAAATTAAAGATAAAAACAAGAAGATTAATGAAAGCATTAATTATGCGCAAAGGATACAATCTTCAATATTACCTAATACTGCAATAATCCAAGAATATTTACCAAAATCTTTTATATACTATCTTCCTCGCGATGTGGTAAGTGGAGATTTTCCCTGGTTCTTCAAAAAAGAAGATGTTTTATACATATCAGCCGTTGATTGTACAGGGCATGGAGTGCCTGGAGCATTACTTTCGTTTATTGGATATTTCCAATTAAATAATATTGTAGACCATGATGTAAGCTACACTGCGGGACAAATACTGGACAAATTACATTTTGGTGTAAGAAGCACACTAAAACAAGACAGAATTGATGCAGATGCTCGTGACGGTATGGATATTGCATTTTGTAGAATAAACTTAAAGAAAAAAGAACTACAATATTCAGGAGCACATCGGCCATTATATTTGTTACGCAAAGGTGAATTAATAGAATATAAGGGTAACAGAAAAGCCATTGGGGGTATACCCCATAGAAAAAAAGCTGAAAAAGATTTTATAAATCATTATATTGAAATTGTTAAAGGAGATAAAATATTTATTTTTTCAGATGGAATGCCGGATCAAATCGGAGGTTCTGATAAAAAGAAATATTCTCCACAACGCATCAGGCAAAATATTATTGACAACAAAGGCCTTTCAATGCAGCAATATGCAAATCTGTTTTCAACAGATTTTAAAAAATGGAAAGGCAAGAACAAACAAATAGATGATGTGTTGTTAATTGGTATAGAATTTTAATTTTTTATTAATTTTAATAAATATTAATTTTACAACCTATGGATAAAAGTAATGTAAAAGGCTTTCTGGAATTTGTTTATGACTTTTACAGATCAATGAAAGCTCACGAAATTACTTTGGTATATGAAGGTGAGATTACACACCAAATTACCAAAGCATTTACTTCTCTGACAGAATCGAATATGGCGAAAGAATCAGAAGCTAATTCTGTTCAAAAGAAAGTATTCCATGTTATGGTTGAATGTTTGCAAAACATAAGTAAACATGCTGATTCATTTGGGTCAGATGATTTTCTTTTTGCAGGACGAGGGATTTTTATGGTAAGTAAAGGAAAAAACGATTATCATGTAACAACAGGAAATGTTATAGAAAATGATAAAATCGAAGAACTTACCAAAATGCTCAACCAGATAAATACACTGGATAAGGAAGGCCTTAAACAACTTTATAAAAGTCAGATGAAAGAAGGCAGGCTTTCTGAAAAAGGAGGTGCAGGACTTGGGTTTATTGATATTGCCCGTAAAACAGGCAATAAACTCGAATTTTACTTTTTACCTATAGACGAAGGAAGTTCATTCTTTCTATTAACATCATCAATTTCTAGAAATGCTTAAAAACAGTATACCATGGAAGTAATAAAGATCAAAGGGACTGACGATACTCCGACCATTATTCTTGACAAGAACAATGGCATTTTTGAAATTTCAGGCAGATCACTTCCTGAAGATGTGTCGACATTTTATGAGCCAATATTAAATTGGCTTGACGACTATCAGGAAGAAGCCAACGATAAAACAGCTTTTGCATTCAAACTTGTTTATTTTAATACAGCATCTTCAAAATTAATTCTTGACATCTTAATGAAACTTGAAGAAATGCATGAAAGTGGGAAAGAAGTTTTGATAAAATGGTTCTATCCTGAAGATGATGAAGATATGGAAGAGGCAGGTGAAGAATATGCAGATATTGTTGATATACCTTTTGAGCAAATAAGTTATACATTATAATTGCTTTTATAGTTTTTTTACTTTCTATCATTTTAACCTTAAATTATGAGTGAAGAAATTTTAAAAGCCCTTATGCAATTGTTTGCAATTATTGCAAAACAAGATGAAGGTGTAGAATCCAGCGAAAGGGAATTTGTTAAAAACTTCTTAACTCAACAATTAAATGATGAAGCTGTACCGGAATATTTAGCTCTTTTTGATGATAAAGCCGGATTTACAGGAGAAAAAGCTGAAAAAAATGAAAAGGTAAAATTAACATCGGTTAAAGATTCTGTAAGGATTTTAGGACTTTGTAAAAAAATTAATAAAACCTTAACCCAAAAACAAAAAGTTATTGTTCTGGTAAGACTTTTTGAATTAGTTAATGCAGATAGAAAGTTTTCAGAACAACGAATGGCTATTATAAACACAGTAGCTGAAGTTTTTAAACTCACCAAAGAAGAATTCCTTAGTATAGAGAGCTTTGTAATAAACAATGAAATATCAAAAATAGATACTCCTGGCAACCTTGTTATTAATGATAAAGAAACCCAATGTAAAATTGCTAAACATGTAAAAGTCGAAGCCTTAGACGGTAATATTTTTATCCTTCAGGTAAAGAGTGTTGATCTCTATTTTATGCGATATAATGGCCAGGAAGATATTTTTTTAAATGGCCTCCCGGTTAGTAATAACAGAATCTACTTATTTGCTAATGGTGGGACAATTAAACTCCCTAAAGGCAAACCTATATATTACAGTGATATTGTTGCCCACTACCTTGCAGATAGTACATCTACTAAAATTTCATATACTGCTAATGACATTAATTATGTTTTCCCAAATGGAGATAAAGGATTAAGGAACATAAGTTTTTCAGAAGAACAAGGTAAATTAATAGGCCTTATGGGAGCTAGTGGTGCAGGGAAAACAACTTTATTAAATGTTTTAACAGGACTAAATAGCCCCACTAGTGGAGAGATTCTTATTAATGGGATTAATCTTCATAACGAAAAAGAAAAACTTGAGGGTGTTATTGGTTATATACCACAAGATGATTTATTGATTGAAGAGTTAACTGTTTTTCAAAATCTTTATTATAATGCCAAATTATGTTTTAACAATAAAACAGATGAAGAAATTGTTGAATTAGTAAATAAAACGTTAACCAGTTTGGGTTTATATAACCGTAAAGATTTAAAGGTTGGCTCCCCTTTAAATAAAATGATTAGTGGGGGGCAAAGAAAACGTTTAAATATTGCTTTGGAACTAATACGGGAGCCATCAATACTCCTTGTAGATGAGCCAACTTCAGGACTTTCTTCCCGTGATTCCGAAAACGTAATGGACCTTCTTAGAGAATTGGCATTAAAAGGAAAACTTATTTTTGTTGTAATACATCAGCCTTCATCAGACATATACAAAATGTTTGATAATATGATGATTCTGGATACCGGAGGGTATATGATATATTACGGCAATCCGGTAGAAGGAGTTATGTATTTCAAGAGACTTGATACTCAAATAAATAGTGGTGTTGGTGAATGCCCTACATGCGGTAATGTAAATCCTGAGCTCATTTTCAATATTATAGAAGCTAAAGTTGTTGATGAATATGGAAAATATACACCAAAAAGAAAAATTTCACCACCAAAATGGGAAGAAAAATTTGTTGACAATATTAAACTAAGTAAAGTTAAGAAAATAAAAGACCCTCCCCCATCTACATTAAATATCCCATCATGGTTTCGACAACTCAAAATTTATACCATACGGGATTTCCTATCTAAAATAAGTAATACTCAATATATTGCCCTAAACTTATTAGAAGCTCCGGTTTTAGGATTCATTCTTTCTTATATTATCAGGTATATTGCTGACCCCAACTCTAATTTATACATCTTTAGAGAAAATGAGAATATCAATATTTATATATTTATGGGGCTTATTGTAGCATTGTTCCTAGGATTAACCGTTAGTGCCGAAGAAATATTCCGTGACCGCAAAATATTAAAACGAGAAGCCTTTCTCAATTTAAGTAGATCTAGTTATCTTATATCAAAAATTATTATACTTTTTTCTATATCTGCGATTCAAGCAATTCTGTTTGTGCTTATCGCCAATAATATATTGGGTATAAGAGCTATGACATTTGAATACTGGTTTGCTCTGTTTACAACAGCAGCTTTTGCAAATATGATGGGATTAAATGTATCTGCCTCATTTAACTCAGCAGTTACGATCTACATCTTAATTCCTCTTTTAATGATCCCGATGATGATATTAAGTGGTGCGATGTTTCCTTTTGATAAAATGAATCGCGCCATTGGAAGTGTGAAGAAGGTCCCTTTTATTGCAGAATTTATGCCAACAAAATGGTCATTTGAAGCTTTAATGGTGAATCAATTCAAAAACAACGAATTCGAAAAAACTTTTTATGAAATTGAAAAACGTGAAAGTAACGCTGATTTTAAGCAAGTTTATTATTTGACTGAATTAGAAAAACGGCTTACTTATATTGAAGATAACTTATATAAAATTAATGAAAACGAAGAGGTCAAATTAAAGATAACTGATGACCTAAAATTACTTAAAGCTGAATTACAAAAGGAAGAGGTTAGAACAGGAATAGTATTTGAATCTGCACATCAACTAGATACCGTACTGTTAAATCAAATTGTTTTAGATAAATCCAGAGAATATATTGAGAGATTGGAAACATTTTATGGTACTATTTTCCAAAAGGCCAATAATGAAAAAGAAAATATAATTCGTTATTTGCTGAAAACAAATCCGGACTTATACCGTAAAAAAAGAAATGTTTTTCACAATGAAAGTGTAGAAGATCAAGTTAAAAAGGTATTTGAGAAAAATAAAATCATACAGTATAAAAATGAATTAATTCAGCAAGTAGACCCAATTTATAGAGACCCTGATATAGAGGGTTACTTTAATTTTAGGTCTCATTTTTATGCTCCCAGGAAATATTTTGCCGGCAAATATCATGATACATATTGGTTTAATCTAATATTTATATGGGTAATAACTGCATTTTTTTATTTTACTTTATATTACGAATTACTTAAAAAAGTACTCGATTTACCAGAAAAAATCAAGATAAAAAAATATATTTCTAAATATTGATTATTTTTATATCTTTATGGATTGTGTTAAATTTGCAACATAACTGAAATACAAGAAAATTGACCATGAGCAAACGACTGATTTACATACTTTTACCTTTATTGCTATTTACGGCTTGTCCTTCAGATAAACAAAAAGATACTGACTTTTCCAAAGAATTCGAAATACCGGACTCAATAATATATGAAGGAGAGCTGGAAATATCAGAACAGGCTATGGGTGATATTGTTCAAAATATTTCATCACCCGTTGAAATTGCAGCTTTAATAAAAGCTGTTGGAGTTCCTTATTCCCAGGATTATTTGGCAACAACGGACTATATTGACAATTATAATACGAGTTTTAAGAAGGCTATTGGTTTAGGTATTTTCGGTGCTGACCTGGGATATCAGAACATGTATAATAAAACTTCATCTGTAATTGATTATATTCATGCGATTAAAACTCTTGCCGATGGAATTCGCGTTGGACAATTTTTTGACTTTACAACCCTTAAACGATTAGCCACCAATAATCAAAATCTTGACTCTCTAATGTATATATCTGTTCAAAATTTTAATCAAATGGACCGATATTTGCGTGAAAGCAACAGAAGTAGTCTTAGTTCTTTGATAGTAGCAGGTGTTTGGATTGAAAGTATTTATTTATTGGGAGAAGTAATTAAAAAATCTCCTAATGCTGAACTCTCAGAAAAAATAGGAGAGCAAAAAATTATATTAAGTAATCTAATGTTATTATTAAAGAACTATGAAAGAGATCCCAGGTTTAAAGAGCTAATTGATGATTTATCTGTAATACAAGAGATTTATAGAGAAGTAACCATAACTTATGAAAAGGGAGAACCGGAAGCAATAGAAGAAGATGGTATGTTAATTTTTAAACAGAATGATAAGCAGTTCATTGAAATTTCAGATGAAACTCTTTTCAAAATTATTGATAAAACAGTAGAAGTTCGCAATAAAATTATACAGTTGTAAGAAGAACATGAGAATGAAAACTATTTATATAATACCTACTTTATTTTTAATAATCTTATTTGGAAACACAAAACTTTATGCCCAATCAGGTCAGGAATTAGTTGATATTTGCGGGATGGTAGCTGGTCACGCTACAGGTGATGCTACCCTTTTGAAAGATTTCCAAATAAAACTTGATGAGGCAAAACCCGGAGAAGAGGCTCCAAGAGCAGTATATTCTGTTGTACTTAGTAAAAATACCGAATATTTATTCTCAATTTGTAACTCAAGAGACTATCCTGGAGAAGCTATTTTCCAGTTATATGATAATAATAGACTGCTTGTTACAAATTATATAATATCAACTGGGAAATACTATCCCAAAGTTAGCTTTAAATGCTCAACAACAGGTGTATACCACATGTTTATTACTTTTAAAGAAGGGAAACAGGGTCTTGCTGTTACTCTCTTATCTTTTGTGAAGAGATTGTAATTCTATTAATTATTCTACAAAATGTAATGGGTCATTATTTGAATATAAATAATTGCACCAATCAATATGAATAGTATGCCATTAATATACCACGATTTTCTGATTGAATAAAAATAATCCGTTAAGAGAAATGATGTCGGTAATGCAAGGAAATAAATAATCTCATAAGAAACATTTTTAAGAAAAATAAATAACATCATTCCCATTAAAAACATCCACCAATTTATTTCAAAAAACTTTCTTGTCCTTATTTTCTTCTTTTGATAGTTTATAATAATAGTATAACTGGCAAGAATAATCATCAATAATAAAAATCCATAAAAAATATAATAAGAAAAATGAATAGGATAAAATTCTTTTATTAAAGAAAAATTACCTGTGAATGTATCAATTATTGTATACAGTTTCTCTTGATCAGAAAAAACGTAATAATAAACCAGAACAAACAAATATGGAGTAAAAAACCCTAATATACCGGCAATCCATTCTCTCCCAATTAATGGCCTTAAAATGGTTAACGAAATAAATACTAATAAAAAAATTATTGCTAATGGTGCCCAAAATAAAGAAGCAAGCGCAATAAAAAAACCTGCAATATAAAGTTTATTTAAAGCATAGTCTGACCGATAAATACTAAAGATATAATGAATAGATATAAAAATAAATAATGTGCCTATTATTGCAGGATTTAGTCTTTGTAAATGAATAAAACTACCGGAAATTAAAATATAGAAAAAAGCTGGTAAATATGTCCTGCTGTTTATTAGAATATACTTTTTATTAAACTGAACCAATAATAAACTTTGAATAAGAACCAAAATCAATGCAGTTATCCCCGAACCAAAAGTATTTAAAGGAAATAGGTTTGCCACAAAAGCATAAAACGGCGTACTCATTGCATCAACCGGAATTTCAATTCCAACTGGCTCTATAAATGAAAATACCCAAAGCAATATTGCCGAGATAATAATGAAACCAATAACAAAGGGATGATTACTTTTTAATATATTCTGCAGCATTTTTTTATTTTAAATCAAACCCAATATCATTTCTGTAATTTTTGCCTTCAAATTTAATTATGTTGGCATTTTTATAACTTTTAGCTAATGCTTCCTGCATATTATTACCAAAAGAACTTATTGCTATTACACGCCCTCCATTTGTCACAATATCAGATTCAGAAAGCCTTGTTCCTGCATGGAATAAAATAGAGTCCTCAACTTTTTCAACATTCCTAATAGTTTTACCTTTTTGATAATTCCCCGGATAACCTTTCGATACCAGCATCACTGTGGTGCATGTTCTATCATCATATTCAATTACTGCCTCTTGTAGAGTATTATTTGCAGTATGCTTCAGTAAATCTACTAAATCTGTTTTTATTCTCGGGACAACTACTTCCGCTTCAGGATCACCCATTCGTACATTATATTCTATAACATATGGATCTTCATTGACCTTAATTAAACCAAAGAAAATAAAACCTTTATACTTAATCTTCTCTTTTATTAAACCTTCAATTGTAGGTTTTATAATCCTCTCTTCAACTTTTGCTAAAAACTCCTTGTCAGCAAATGGTACAGGCGAAACAGCTCCCATCCCACCCGTATTTAAACCGGTATCTCCCTCTCCTATTCTTTTATAATCTTTTGCTTCCGGTAATATCTTATATGATTTACCATCTGTAATAACAAATACTGAAAGCTCAATTCCCTTTAAAAACTCTTCTACAACAACCTTACTGCTCGCACTGCCAAACTTCCCATTAAGCATTTTTTCTAATGAATCTTTTGCTTCGTTCAAATCATCAATTATTAATACCCCTTTACCTGCTGCCAAACCATCTGCCTTAAGAACATAGGGAGGTGATAATTTTTCTAAAAACTTTTTCCCTTCTTCCAAACTTGGTTTTGTAAATGACTCGTATTTTGCTGTTGGAATCTTATTTCTTACCATAAAATCCTTTGCAAAATCCTTACTCCCCTCTAGCATCGCACCTCCCTTTGTAGGCCCAATTACCGGTATTTTATTCAATATTTTATCATTCAAAAAATAATCGCCGATTCCATCAACCAGTGGTTGTTCAGGCCCAACAATAACTATATCAATACTTTTATTAATCACAATACTCTTAATGGCTTTAAAGTCAGAAATATTTATGTCGATATTATCTCCAATTTCTGCAGTACCTGCATTTCCCGGAGCAATATAAAACTTTCCAATTGCATCACTTTGATTAATTTTCCAAGCTAAAGCATGTTCCCGGCCTCCTGAGCCCAAAAGAAGAATATTCATATTTTATTTATTTAGTTTCAGGCAAAGATAATCAGTTTTGATAAGAAAACTTTAAATTTAATCCTCCTAAAGTTATAAAACCGTGAGGCTGTCCAAAAAGGCCAATTTCAGCCACAAAAACACAAAAGCACAAAAATTCACGAAACCATAATATGCTGATTAATTGTTTTTTTGTGCTATTTTGAGTCTTCGAGTTTTAGTGGCAAAGCTTTTTTATAAACTTTT
>DAOVYZ010000153.1 GCA_030635365.1 Bacteroidales bacterium | reverse complement strand
GAACATCTTACTTGTATTGATTTTAAATTGCCACAAACCTACAGCTGCTGATGTAGATATTGCTCTTGGGTCAAGTGCTGATTCAACAATTGCTAAATATTTTAATTCTAAGGGTAATTGGTATTTATCAAGAGCTTCTTCAAAAATGGGGAAATATAATTCTGCAAGCCCAATTATTTTTGCAAGATGCTCTCTTCTTTCAATTGTATATACATCAATATATCTTCTTACCCGCTCGTTATATTCTAATTCAATAGGGGTTAAATTATTTAGTTCAGCAATTTTATATTCATAAACTAAATCCGGATAAATGGGGATGGAGTCTTTATTCGGGCCTCCCGGGTTTATAAGAGCATTACATTCAATATTCCACAAAAAGCATACAGCTAACAAAAACCAAATTTTTCTTATCATCAAATCAAAATTATCTCGGTACAAATTATTTCTCTAAATGGTAAAAATACTATTTATGCATAAATAAAAAAACCTGCCTTTACTAATTCATAAAGGCAGGCAGAAATATATTATAAAAGGTTTTACTTTTTATCAGTTTCATTTTCATCTTCGTCGTCATCTTTTGTGGCCTTCTTAAATTCCTTCATCCCTTTTCCAAGCCCTTTCATTAATTCAGGTATTTTTTTACCACCAAAGATTATTAATACTACTAAAAGGATAGCAACAATTTCCCATCCACCTAGCATTCCTAATAAAACGAATAATAATTGCATATTTATTGTTTTTAATTATGTTAAAGCAAATATACTAATATTTATTATTTATTAAAAAGTTTAAATATATCATTCCCATTAGCGTATAATAATAGTGATAGTAATAGTATCATACCAACAATCTGTGCATATTCTAAAAATTTATCACTTGGTTTACGCCCGGTTACCATTTCATATATTAAAAACATAACATGCCCCCCATCTAAAGCTGGAATAGGCAAAACGTTCATAATTGCTAGTATGATAGACAAAAATGCGGTTAAATTCCAGAATGCTTGCCAGTCCCATGTTCCCGGAAAAATTTTCCCTATGGTTATAAATCCCCCTAAGGATTTATAAGCTTCAGTTTTTGGTGAGAAAATCAGTTTCAATTGTTTCAGATAACTTCCGAACGTTTCCATTCCTTTAGCAATTCCGGCAGGAATAGATGCCATTAAGCTATATTCATTTTTTTCCAGTTCAAAAAATCTATATGGGTTATCTGCATAAACCCCAATAAATCCTTCTTCAGAAACAAGAATATCAACGTTAAGAGTATCATTATTTCGTAATATTGTAACTGCTGTTAGATTATCTTTATAATGAGATAAAGTATCTCTGAATTCATCATAAAACTGAATAGGATTTCCATTTATTCCTATTAGTTTATCGTCTATTTTTAAACCGGCTTTTTCACCAGGTGAATCTTTAATAAATCCTGCAACATAAAAAGGATAACGAACATCAATAAACCTAGTACTTTTTAAAAGCTGAGGAATAATAGTTTCAGGAACCATAACTTCCATTTCTTGTCCATTTCGGATCAATTGAATGGTACTAATATTTTCAAGAACTAGTTGAGGGACTATTTCATAAAAATCTTCGATCTCGTTATTATCTAATGATAAAATTTTATCCCCATTTCTTAACCCAATATCATATGCCAATGAATCTACAATTATTCCATGCTTTACATTTTTGTTTGGTAAATATTGGTCTCCCCATACATATAATACCGCTGAATATATAATTAAAGCAATAACGAAATTAACCATTACACCACCAAGCATAATTAGTAACCGTTCCCAGGTTTTTTTTGATCTAAATTCATATGGCTGTGGAGGTTTCTTCATCTGTTCCTTATCCATTGATTCATCAATCATTCCCGATATTTTAACATACCCTCCCAATGGTATCCAACCTATCCCGTATTCAGTATCCCCTTTTTTAAACTTAAATAAGGAAAACCATGCATTAAAGAAAAGATAAAATTTCTCTACTCGTGTTTTAAATATTTTAGCAAATGCAAAATGCCCGAATTCATGTAAAATTACCAATATCGATATACTGAGTAAAAATTGTCCTGTTTTAACTAATATTTCCATCTATTTTTCCTTTTCCTAATTTATTATTGATTTTGAAAATTCTCTTGTTTCTTTATCTGTGTTAATTAAATCACCCAAATCGGGATGTTTAATATAAGTTATATTTTCTATTGATTGTTCAATTATATCTGTCATTTCACAGAATCCTATCTTGTCTTCTAAAAAGGCTTCAACTGCAATTTCATTGGCAGCATTTAAAATACAAGGCATATTCCCGCATTTATCCATAGCTTCATATGCAATTGCTAAATTTTTAAAATTCTTTAAGTCTGGTTTTTCAAAGCTTAGTTCAGGATAATCCCAGAAACTAAATCTTGGGAAATTTGTTTTCAATCTCATTGGAAACCCTAATGCATACAAAATAGGCAATTTCATGTCGGGTAATCCCATTTGTGCTTTTATTGATCCATCCTGAAACTGAACAGCAGAATGAACAATCGATTGCGGATGTACTACTATCTCAATCTGATCAGGATTTAATCCAAATAACCACCTGGCTTCAATTGCCTCAAAACCCTTGTTCAGCATTGTTGCTGAATCAATGGTAATCTTAGCTCCCATTTCCCAGTTAGGATGCTTTAGTGCATTATTTTTTGTAGCGTTTTTTAAAAAGTCAATATCTTTTCCTCTAAAGGGGCCACCGGATGCTGTTAAGTAGATTTTTTCAATAACATTTTGTTCTTCTCCAACTAAACACTGAAAAATTGCAGAATGTTCTGAATCTACAGGATAAATACTAACCTTATGATGAATGGCTAGTTTTTGTATTATCTCTCCTGCAACTACAAGCGTTTCTTTATTAGCTAAAGCAATGTTTTTGCCTGATTTTATGGCATTTATTGTAGGCAATAATCCCGAATAACCCACCATTGCTGTAAGAACAATATCAACAGTACTCATTTCAACAATTTGTGAAATGGCATCATTTCCTGCATAGATCTTAATATCAGAATCAGAAAGGGCTTCGGAAAGTTCCTTATATTTTGATTTGTTAGCAATTACAACTGCATTTGGCTTAAATTCTTTAGCTTGCTTAATAAGTAATTGAATATTGTTATGTGCTGTAAGAACTTCAACTTCAAAATTATCCGGATTTTCTCTAATAACATCTAATGCTTGTGTTCCAATTGAACCTGTTGATCCTAAAACTGCTATTCTTTTTTTCATTTATCCTGAGATTCTTCTTACTTGAAAGTTAATCGATTAAAAAGCAATATAGTCTTCCGGATCAATTGGGGTCCCATTATGCCATAATTCGAAATGCAAATGAGGGCCGCTTGTTAATTCGCCAGAATTACCTATAATAGCAATAGCCTCGCCCGCAGTAACGTGATTCCCTACTTTTTTTAGTAATTCTGAGTTATGTTTGTATATTGAAATTAAGTTATTGTTATGTTGTATTTGCAGAACATACCCTGTTTCTAATGTCCAGGTTGCTATATTAACAGTCCCGTCTAAAGCAGCGGCTACTAACTTATTTGGTGCAGCAACTACGTCTGTTCCAAAATGATTTGAATTTGGATCGAAAGAATTAGTAACTAAACCCTTAACCGGGGGAAAAAAATGAATACTTGAGAAATCCGTTTTATCTGTCGTTTTAGCTAATATTGATAAGTTAAATAATTCTTCTTCTTCTATTTGTTGACGCAATAATGAATCATGTTCTGACTTGTCGAAAGTAATTTCTTCATAACGTATTGAAGTGTCCTGTGAATTTTCATAACTCAAAGGAGTTCCTCCTCTTATTATAGTATTGATACTTTCAAAATATCTGTCTCTTATTTCAAGTTCATGTTCAAGGGAATCAAGTTTATAAGCATTATTTATTATATTACGGCGCATGTTTCCATCAGGGTAACCCGGAATAAATTCTCTTATTGGAGTAAATGCAATTAATACGGTTATCGCAGTAATAAAAAGTATAAGTCCTGAACCAACTACTGAAAAAAGGTTTAAACGGGAAAGTCGCATAAACCATACTTCTTCGAATGTATTATCATTGTAAATAATTAATCGGTACTTATGTTTAAGTTTATTAACTATTTTTTTCTTTTTTTCCTTAACCATTAAAGATTTAAAATTTTATGCAAAGATAATAGTTTTCAATGAAGAAAACAGTAAAAATTAGCGTACTAAAATACCCCAAACAATGAATTAAACGAAATGTTTTTGTATTTAATTAATGTTAATAAAGAATAAATTAACAATTATAAAAAAGAAATAACTGCATGACTCAATTATATTGGCAAAAAATTTTGTTTTCTATTTATCATTAATTAGATTTGCATCCGCAATAAAGCAGAATAAACGTTCTTTAAAATAATTTGCGATCCCGATAGTTATAGGGAGGAGCAGTTCCGTAAAACAAAAAAACTAATGATTTTGTATGTTTTACGAGAATCCTCGAAACAAGTACAAAATTGAATATTTTGATTGTTTCGGGATTGGTAGCCCCGAAAACTAAAAATCGAAGATTTTGTTAGTTTTTGAGGATGCTCGAAAATCGACAAAACATTGTTTTCGATTTTCGGCACTCGTTGGGCTCATAACTCAAAACGTTCTGAAAAAATATTAAAATATATTGCGGGGTGGAGCAGTTGGTAGCTCGTTGGGCTCATAACCCAAAGGTCATAGGTTCGAGTCCTATCCCCGCTACTACTAACAACAAGGAAAGCCGACTCGTAAAAGTCGGCTTTTTTATTTTGGGTACAACATAGGTACAACAAATTAACTTTTCCTTTCATTTTTTTTTTTCAGCGCTGGCAAAGACATCCTCTTTTGTAATTTTTGGCGTAGCGGTGGCTTTTGCGAATTGCTAATGTGTATGGCTTACGGGTTAGCTATAGTTCATTTTCAATATCACTAATCACTTTTTCAATTTCTAATGAGTCAATGGCTCCATTATCATCATCTCTTGTTGTAAAAAGGTTTTCACCGAGTTTAAATCCATTACTTTCATAAAAATTCAATTTCTTTTCCCATTTTTTTTTATATGTTGGCTTATGCAACATCCCAAGATGTTCTAAAATAATTATGTCGCCCGCCGCATCAATGAAAGTAAAGTCAGGAATCCTTCTATTATTTCCATCAATAAATTCTCTTTCATATTCAAATGACATATTTCTTTCATATAGCATATTCGCAATGATGACTTCTGATTTACTTCTCACAAACAAACCTTCTTTTAATGTTTTATGAATAAGTCCTTCTACAAATGGAATTGAAGATTTGTTGCTTCTTACAGATGCTTTGAATAGATGCGTATTTCTTTCAGCAGTATTAGATTGTTGAGGCTTAGAAAGATTAAAAAGCCAATGAGGAGAGTCTCCTTCAATCAAAATTATTAACCTGTCCTTTGCCCTTGTCAGTGCTGTGTATATAAGTTCCCTTGACAGCAACCTACCTGTTTTAGGGATAATTAAAAAGACAGTTTGGAAGTCACTACCTTGGCTTTTATGGATTGTGATTGCATAAGCCAATTCTATTGCTGCGGAATCATCTTCAACACCACCGCTTTTAGCTCCAAATGTTTGATTAGGAATTCCAGTAAATACTGTATTTGCATGCCCTTTGAATATTGAATCAATAATTCCAATTTGACCATTTGAAAGTTGAAACTCTTTTTTACTTGGATAAGCTTCCTTTTTTTCGTTAATCAATTGAATAATCTTATCATTCACTCCTATTAAGTTACTACCAATGCTGATAGGTTTTTGTCTTCGCCACAAAGACTTTCTAAATTTTTCTTGAATTGTTCTGTTGATTTCAAAAGAACCCCAAACAGGATTTTTTACTGGTGTTAGTATTTGATGATTTTCTATTTGGTTTGGCTTCTCCTTTACGGGAGGGTTAGCACCAATTCCCAATGATACATTAAACCCTTTATAATCGGTTTCACTTTGTAAATCTAATTCAGATATTAAAGTATCAGTTAATGTTTTTTCTAAATCATTTGGTTCATTCCAACATTCAAAACGCAAATCGTTTAACAGGCTATTATCTTTAATTTTACTAAATATTTCATCAGCATTTTTATTTGGTTTTAAGCCTGAAAACCATGAAGCTAACGTTAGGGTATCAGAATCTCCATTGGTTCTTGTTCGCACTATAACTTCAATACGGGCAAGTGCAGATCTTGCTTCTACATCATCCTTATCAATATTATTTTCTAAATAATTGCATAAGTCTGCAAATGGTCTTCCTGCACCTATTGGGGGTAATTGGAAAGGGTCACCAACAAGAATTATTCTTTTAACATGAGCTAAGTCTAATGCTTTGAGTACCGCATAAAAATCCTCCACTGTAAGCATTGAACATTCGTCAATAATCACATTCTGTTCTGCTTGATATTGGGTTTTACCATTAAATTTGGGTTTCATCCGCTCCCAATCAAAACGCTTTTGTTTGGTAAGAAATTGAGCGATAGTGAATGCTTCACTATTTGCCATTTTTCCCAACCTAACTCGTGCTTTACCAGTTGGAGCCAATAACAAAATCCCTTCCCCAGACAATTGAGCAGACCTGAACAGTGCACCCATTACTGTTGTTTTTCCAGTACCAGCAGACCCATGTAAAATCGATAGCTTTTTTGTAGTTAGTTTTGTAAGCGCATTTTTTTGATCAGTTAATGCAGAAGTGTGTCGTTGGTTTGAATTGTCAAATTCAATTCCGTCTTTTGTAATGGTTTCAATTATCAACTTCTCCCAATCTTCATTGACAGGAGGTAAATTTCTTTTTGCTCTTGCAATGAACACTTTTGCAAGAAAAGTTTCTATTTCATCATAAATTTTTAATTGAATGGCATTGGTTTCATCTGAATGAATATGAACCAATTTTTCTTTTATAAATTTAATGTTCGCATGAATATAATTATCAGGCACGTTTGTAGCTCGGTGTAATTTTAAACCAGCTAACCATTCATTGATTTCGTTTATCGAAAGTAATGTGTCTCCATTTGTTGAAGCTCTTTTGAGAATTGAAATAATTAAAGCCCTTATTCTTCGCTTATCGATTACTGATTCTACAAGTGATGGCAGGGTAGGAACATGTTCACCTTGAATTGCTCTGTCTTCGAACAAACCCATATCAATTGAATCAACAGATATTGGGTAGTTTTCGGAATTTCCAATATCATCTTCTGCAATTAAATATGGATTAGTTAATATTTCTTGGTCATTTAATTTGCAACCTATCGTCTTTCTATTAATGCCTGACTGCCATGTCTTTATTTGTTTTGTTGTCAGTTCAAACCTTGAAAGCAAAAAAAGTAATTCTTTAGTTGTATCGGATTGAGCATCCCAAGAGTCCCTATAAAATGGCAAATCAGAACTATAAGGTGTTTTTCCGATATTCCTGCTCCCATAGATTAAATCTTCAAAAAATTCCCATGGGTTGTCTTTTGTCTTGCACCATCCATTCTCTCTAATATCTTGCTCTAACATGTGTCCATATTGAAATCCAGCAGCAACTAAAGCATTGCCAAACGAAGGAAATGGACCCATTTGTTCTTTAATAATCCCTATTTGTTGATTAACCCATAAAAGCTGCTTATCCCAATTTCCTTCTACAATTCCATGAAGTTTAACTCTTTCAATAATTACGCGTAGTTGAGAAAGTAAATTAAGTAGAGTACTATTTTCAACCTTTTCACTTCCATATGAGAATTCATTTATCAAATCTTCGTTTGTAGCAATTTCACTCAAAGTTAATTTGATTTCATTTATTAAATCAAACTTGTCTTTGTAACCGTCTTTTGTTT
>DAOVYZ010000033.1 GCA_030635365.1 Bacteroidales bacterium | reverse complement strand
TTTTTTCTCGCTGATTTTCGCCGATTTATTCGTTGATTTTCGCAAAATAATAATTTTAATTTCTGAGAAATCTGCGTGAATATGCGACTTGATCTGTGTTTCATCTGCGAGAAATAAATTTTGATCAGACTGATTAGTTACAATACAAAAAATAATTACCACAGGCTTAAAAGTTGTATTAAAAATGTGTTAAGGTTGTATTAAATTATGTTTAATAACCAGCTACTTACAATCGAAAAAAGATTAAATTAAGTTTAGAATGAATATAAATTAGGGTATTTTCTCAAAAAAAATAAGGCCCATTAAATATCTAAATATTGTAGCATTAAAGCCATAAACAGGCAAAAAAACAATTACACAAAATAAAGAATGTTAATAAGTGAGTTTTGCAAAAAGGAAAATTAATTCTAAATTCGTTTTTCTTTTTTAAGAATAAAAATTGTTAAGATTAGTTTTTACACATTACCTTGATATCAAACAGAGTATAATGCAATAATACTTATAGTAATATATAGCTAAAACTGTATGCTTAAATTAATAGAAACCAGAATCTAAACACATAACTTATGAACACAAAAGTACTGATTATCACATTATTTACTTTGCTTGTATTAGCAACTTCAAGTGCTTATACCCAACACCGGGTAGTACCACCTTCACCGGGAGCCAGCTCACTTGGGCAACAGGTAAATTCGCCGGTTAGTTTGCACACCGGTACGATGAATGTAGATATTCCCCTATGGGTGCTTAACAGCTCAAAACTTAGCACCGGCGTTTCTCTCTCCTATTACGGAGCAGGATTTCAACCCGGAAGTAAAAGCGAAGCAGGCTATAACTGGTCGTTAAATGCAGGTGGAGTTATATCGCGAACCATACGAGGTGTTCCTGATGAACAAAACAAAGGTTGGTTAAATTCAACCTTTCCTGTTACCAATCTTATGGGCCCGGCAAATTTTGATGTTTTGGAAGATCTTGCCGAAGGGAATATTGATGATATGCCTGATATTTATTATTTCAGTTTCCCGGGATATAGCGGAAAATTTCTTTATGATAAAAATAATGAACCGGTGCTTATACCATTCCAACACATAGACATTCAAAAAGATAATATAAATCATACCTATACCATTACTACACCTGAAGGTATGATCTATTCGTTTGGCGGAACTTCTGCAGCTGTAAACAATTCCGTCACCACAAATACTAATGAAGCAGGTGAAAGTTATTACAGTTACTATTCAGAGTGGTACTTAACCAATATTACAACACCTGATTTAACCGATAATATAACATTCAGCTATGAAAAAATTCAGCCAAAGGAAATAGATGGTATCTCGGAGATCTTAAGAAAAATGTGGTACAATGGTGATACGGTTTATTCTTACATCAATATTACCAAAAAATACAATAAGATAATTCTTAAGGCAATTGAAGGAAAAAATTCAAGCCTGGAATTCGATTATGGAACAAATTATAAAGGATTTACTGTAAAAAATGCAAGTAATGAAGTTATAAGGAAAATATCTTTCAGCTATAGCCAGGGGCAGTTAATGAGCATTGTAGGCCATAGTTCTGTAAATCCTCCAATATATTTCGAGTACAATGGAAATGTAGGGGCATACGGGCATACCGGCCATTGGGGTTATCATAATGGTGTATGGAACAGAATTTTACAGGGGCCCGAAGGAATTATTTTTCCGGATCAGGCTGCCACACGCAAACCCAATGCAAAAGCCCTGGACGGTATTTTAACAAAAATTAATTTCCCGTCGGGCGGATACAAAGAATTTGAATACGAACTCCACACCAATGGAACGGATACAGTTGGTGGTGCCAGGATCCGTAAAATAAAAATATTCGATAATAATCAATATTCTGTTAAGAGATATTTATACGAGGATATGCGTTTTAAAGAAATTCCCGAGTATGAATACACGATTGACGAAGGAAAAGGTGCCGGAATACAATTATGCCGTTATTCAAGGTCATTCGAGAATTATCCTTTGGGAAATACAGAAGGAAGCCATGTAAGTTATGGTAAAGTAACTGTTTTAGAGGGTGCAACAGGAGAAAATGGTAAAACGGTAATTTATTATTCTAACGATCCTGATACCTATGGCCATACCGAGGAATATCCTGCAGGGGGAGTAGGGAATTCGTATCCTTACCCCTTTATTACCAGTATGGAATGGAAAAGAGGCTTGGCAGACAGCGTGCTTACCTACAGGAAAACCAACAAAGGGTTTTATGTACCGGTAAATAGAAAAAAGAACTTTTATGTTGAGGATTTAATTAACCGGCAAGAGATTTCTACTATAAAAGCAGGGTACAAGGAGGCAACACCATATAGTAACAGCGATTTTATATGGCAATCGGTTAAGATAATTTCCGGCCGCATGTTACTCGATAAAGTTGAAAATTACGACTACGAGAGAGATGGAGTAAAGTATGTAAAAACACAATCAGGTTATTTCTATAAGAGCAATAATAATTTGCTCGAACGTGAAGAAATGTATATCGAATCTGAAAATAAAACATTGGTAACACATATTTTATATCCCGAAGATTATACCTTAACCGGAACCATTGGAGATATGTACAACAGGAATATTTTAACGAAGCCTGTAGAAATAGTTACTTACAGTATTCCAGGTGGTTCAGGCACCCCGGATAAAGTATTGTCGGGTACTATATTTGAATACGATAAGTATGGCCGGAAAATATCGAGCCGGGTTATGGAGGCCCCTGATGGAGAACCTGTCCCGGTTGCCAACTTCAGGTTTTCAAATCAAATACAAGATGGTTATTTAAGCGGGAATAAATATGGATTTTCGCCCGATACCAGGTATTATGCAAAGAAATTAACTGTTGATTTATATAAAAACGGGAAATCGGTACAGCTTACAAAAGACAGTTTAACATCGACAACATTGTATGCATACAATTACGCTTACCCTGTTGCTAAAATAATAAATGCAAAATACAATGATGTAACTGCCATAATTCCGGAAACCGATGATTTATTTACATTAGATATGCCGGATGATTCGTATGTCAGGAATAAAATAGATGTATTACGCGACAGCTTACCCGAAGCTATGATTACATCCAATACCTACGGCCCGGTTTATGGCAATATAACATCGGCAACGGATATGAACGGAATATCATCTTATTACGAATACGATACTCTTGGGCGTGTAGAGACTATTAAAGGCCAGGATATGAATATTGTTAAACATTTTTCGTATGATAATAGTGTTTTTCATTTAAAACGTATTGATGGAAGCCTTGGTAATGTAAAATTTTCTGTAAATGAAATTGATGAAGCCACAAAATATGTATTTGTTTATTACGATAAATTAAAGCCATGGATTAAAGATTCCATTGAATTTTCGGCAACCGGCTCTGAATATGAATTTAATGTTTCGGAAAATATTACGTACATTATCAATGCCAAAGCTTACAAAGACACAATGTTTTTAGCCACATCAAATCCGGTGGAAGCTCTTTCCGATGGAATCAGCCTGTCGGCAGAAGAATGGATTCCCGGTATTAATGGTGGTGAATTGCTTGTTTATATCCAGGCTGTATATCCATGGGAAATAAGTAATCATGATAATGATTCTACCATCCAGGAGATTATTGTTTCTCCTACAGAAGGTTCAGGCGGTGGAAGCGAAAGTTTTACGATCACTTGCTCAAGTAATTATTCCCCTGATGTCAGATCCCGTACTTTATATGTAACAGCAGGAAGTGTAACTAAAGAAATTCAAATTCATCAGCAATGTGCATGCCCGAGAGGTACTGTGTGGAAGCCGGAATTATTACAATGTGTACCTGCAGAATAGTTTTTAATGATCGTTTAATCACTAAATTGAAAAATCATGCAAAATATATATAAAAATATAATATTGTTTCTTTTAATAGTTTTGTTGCACTACAGTAACTTTAGTTATGGACAAAGGCCCAGCAGCTATACAGTACCGAATACAATATATTTTTCTGTTGAAGGAAGTCAACGTTTGGTTGCACTTTTTAATTCTTCAACCTGGGTTGTTGCAAGTAAACCCAGCTGGATAAGCCTTGGGAATATTCTTGAAGATGGCGAACGCAGATCGGTGTACGTTTATTGTAATAACAATACAGGAAGTGCCCGTTCCGGGAATATATACTTTACCAATGGTACACGTATTGACGTTAACCAGGATGCCTGTATTATACCTCAACAACCTGTAGTTTCAGGCCCCACACAAATATGCAGAGGTAGTACAGCTACTTTTACGGTTAGTAATCCGCAATCGGGAATTACATACACCTGGTACGATGGGACAACTCAAATAGGAACAGGAACACAACTTAGCAAAACAATAACATCAGATAAAACATACACTGTAAAAGCAGCCAGTGCTTGTACAAACCGAAACACTAATTTCTCTATTGATGCTGTAACAGCGGCAATTACTTCAAATCCTTCGAGCAAAACAATTTGCCAGGGAACAAGCACAACGTTTAGTGTAAATACAACCGGGCTAAATATAACTTACCAATGGCAATACAGAACTCCCGGCGGAACCTGGAAAAACAGCCCGGATTCGGGGGCAAAAACAAAAACACTTACTACACCAGCTGCTGTAGCCGGCGGAACAGAATATAAATGCATTGTATATTCATGTAACACAACATTAACCTCAAGAGAAGCTACACTATCGGTTACAAACGTACCGCAAGTTACATCACAACCCCCGGGGCAAACTGTTTGTGTAGGGCAAACATTAAATTTTACGGTTCAGGCAACGGGCGATAATCTTTCGTATACATGGAAAACCAATGCTTCAGGATCATGGCAAAGCACAAGTATGCCAAGAGCATCAATATCAAATGATAATAATGCAGGTTTTTATTGTATTGTATCGAATACATGTGCATCGGTAAATTCAAATACAGCTACAGCAACAGTTAACTCCTACCCAAATGTAAATGTTTCGCCAAGCCAGATTAATACTTTGGCAGGCGATCCTGTACAATTGACAGCTTCCGGTGCCGGCAGTTATTCCTGGAGCCCCTCGTCCACACTATCATCAGGTACAGGCAGTAGCGTAACCGCAACACCCAACACACACACAACTTATACAGTTACAGGGACTAGCAATGGTTGTTCATCCACAGCGCAAGCCGGTGTACATATTTTGGAAGATTTAACACCAAACAGTTTAAATTTTACAGGGCCGGGAGGAACACAAACAGTAACAATAAGTACTCCAATAAGCTGGAGTGCCAGCAGCCCGGGTTGGGTAACCGTATCGCCATCAAGTGGTGGAAGCGGAAGGCATACATTGTCTATTAGCTGCCCGGTTAATACAGGTGGGGAAAGGTCGGTTGAAATTGATATTACAGGACGTGAAAAATTAACTGTTAACCAGGCTTGTATTATACCTGTTCAACCGGTAGTTTCAGGGCCTACTGAAATTTGTGGAAGAGAAACAGCAACATTTACCGTTAGCAATCCACAAACAGGAATTAGTTATACCTGGTTTGATGGTACGCAAGCAGGTACAGGTACGGAATTTAGTATGCAGATTGAAGAAGATGAATCGTTTACTGTAAGAGCATCGAATGCTTGTGGCGATGAATTATCAACTAACTTTTCTATTAACGAAGTAACTCCGGGCATTATATCGCAGCCTGTGAGCAAAACTGTTTGCCAGGGGCAAAGCACCACATTTAGTGTTAGTGCTACAGGATTAAATTTAGCATACCAATGGCAGTATAAAACCCCGGGTGGAGACTGGGCAGATAGCCAGGATACAGGGGCAACTACAACTACTCTTACTACTTCAGCATCGGCAATAAGCGGAACCGGGTATAAATGTATTGTATATGTATGCAATTCATACTATACATCAGATGAAGTTACTTTAAGCGTAACCGGTTTACCACAGATTACTTCCCAACCTGTAGATCAAATAGTTTATGTAGGCGAAACCTTAGATTTTGGTTTACAGGCTACAGGCGATAATCTGTTGTATACCTGGAAAACCAATGCTTCGGGATCGTGGCAAAGCACAAGTATGCCAAGGGCATCAACACCAAACGACGATGGTGCCGATTTTTACTGTATTGTATCGAATACCTGTGCATCGGTAACATCGAATACAGTTACAGCTACTGTACAAACTACGGTGAATATGTTAGCTGTTTCGTTTGAGGTAAGCTGCGATTCGAGAGGGTGCACCATGCATGCAAACGTATCGGGGGGAAGCGGGAATTACGAATATATTTGGAGCAACGGAGTTACATACTCATATTTTGTAAATCCGGAGAACGGGATTTACTCGGTACGGGTTACAGATTTAACCACCGGATTTTCAATTAGCGGTAGTTATGAATATAATGAATTGCCTGAACCTTACGTTGCCCGGAACAGTGTAAAAGTAACTTCGGTATTAAAAGAAAATGTACTGAATATTGCAGATATAAATAGTTTAAATATTTACGAAAAACAGGAAATCTGCGAATATACCGATGGGTTAAACCGCCCTGTACAAACAATATTGGTTAAAGGCAGCCCCGGGCAAAAAGATATGGTACGCTTTTCTGAATACGGCCGGTTTGGAAGGCAAACAAAAATTTATCTTCCGTATACCGATGATACCGGTGATGGCAGTTTTAAGAGAGATGCTTTACAGGCACAATCGAATTATTATTTTAATAAGTACGATGGCGAAACACATGCATATGCAGAGCGTGTTTTCGATAATTCCCCCGAAAATGCATTATGGGAGATTAGTGCCCCGGGTGATGCCTGGAAAGTAAACAAAACAGGTGGTGTTAGCGATGAAACAGGCCATACAACTAAGTTTAATACCAGGGTAAATACGGCCGAAGATTCCATTTACAGGTGGAGCCTTGATGCAAACGGCTGTTTTATAAATCAGCTTTACCCCGAAAACGAACTTGTAATATCTACCGTAATAAACGAGGATGGCAAACAAATGGAAACTGTAAGTAATATGACGGGGCAAACCATTCTTAAAAGAAACCCCGGCGAAAGCGTATTAAACACTTATTATGTTTACAACGATTTAGGATTACTAAAATATATGCTGCCCCCTGAAACTACCGATTCTATTGTGGAGTTGTTTAAATCAGGGCAGGGCCCAAGTGCGGGTTTGCTTGAAAAAATGGCTTATTCCTATACTTATGGCAAGGGAGGGCTGTTGGTTGAAAAACAAGTTCCCGGGGCAGGTAAAATATATTATATTTATAATGAATTTAACCAGCCTGTGCTTACACAAGATGGAGAGTTACGCAATAATAACCGGTGGGCATTTGTTAAATACGACAAGTACCGCAGGGCAGTAGTATCGGGTATTTACGATCATGGAAGCAGTATTTCAAGGGCTGATATGCAAAGTATTGTTAACCGGGAAAGCGTATTGTTCGAGTTTTTCAGCACACAGCCGGGTAATATGCATATGTATACCAATAATGCTTTTCCACGAAATATAACTGCATCTGATGTGTTAACTGTTGCTTATTTCGACAATTACAATTTTGATGTAAACGGCGTTGAAGGATTTGCTTCGATACGAAAATATGTAGAGAGCATAGATAATGCCGATTTTGATAAGGATGAGATTTTTTACAGGGTAAAAGGAAAACCCACAGGCACAAAAGTTAAAATACTTGACAATACCGGTACCTGGATGACAAGCGTGGTATTTTACGATAGCAGGAACCGTATGATTCGCGGGTACAGTGAAAACCATTTGGGAGGGCATAACCTTTCGCTGGTAAAGTATAATTTTGCAGGGCAAGTGCTTAAGTACCGCCAAGTACATTATAAAGATGCTGGCAGCCCGGCAGAAAATATGTACGTACGCCCTGTTTACGGCCATGCAGGAAGGGTGTTGGAAAATTATTTCAAATTAAATAGTGAAGACGAAATTTTATTGAATTCATTTGAGTACGATGAACTGGGTCAAATGCTTAAAAAGAAAGTACATGCCGAAACCGGGAGCAATTATGCAGATTTTTTGCAGGAGTTTGACTATTCATACAATATACGGGGTTGGCTAACCGGCATAAACAACCCGGATGAAGTAAGCGATGATTTGTTTGGAATGAAGTTGTTTTACGAGCAGGCCCCCGATACCGAAACCGGTGTAAGTTATAGTGGTAATATTTCGGCTATGCAGTGGAAAACGGCAAACAGGGCAGGAACATTCCAGTATTCGTATAAGTACGATGAGCATTATCGATTGGCAGAAGCCGATTTTAAAGAAAAGCTTTCAACAACATGGAATAATACCGGTAAGTACGATGTAAAATCGTTAAGCTACGATAAAAACGGAAATATTAAAAGCCTGCAGCGTTATGGCGAAACGGCTGCTCTTTTAGACGATCTTGTGTATACTTACAGCAATTACACACAGCTAAAATCGGTTGAAGATAAAGCACAAAAAACAGGGTATGGATTTAAAGAAAAAGCTTCCATTGCCCGGGAATATTTATACAATGATAATGGAAATATGGTGGGCGACGAAAATAAAAATTTGGACATTTTGTATAATATTCTTAATTTGCCGGGTGCAATTCAAATGGAAAATAACAAAGGCATAGAATACCTATACAGCGCGGCAGGGCAAAAACTAGCCAAATATATGTACAGCGGCGATACCCTGGTTGCAGAGAAAAACTACCTGGGCAGTTATGTGTATAATCAATCGGGGCTGGAATATGTCCTTATTGGCGAGGGTAAAGTTATTCCGGCAGGCGATACGCTGTTGTACGAATATTTTATTACCGACCATTTGGGTAATGTACGGGTTTCGTATACCAAAGGAGCCAATGGCAAAGCCGAAATTGTACAGGAAAACCATTATTACCCCTTTGGCATGACTATGCCGGGCATGAGCTTTGTGAGTGGCCTGGAAAACAAATACCTGTATAACGGCAAAGAATTGCAGGATGAATTTGGGTTCGGCATGTACGATTACCATGCCCGTTTTTACGACCCGCAATTGGGCAGGTGGCATGCTGTTGACCCACATGCCGAATTGTACAACTCGCACTCACCATACAATTATTGTTTTAGTAACCCGATAAATTTTACCGATCCAACAGGTATGGACCCCAGTGGTGGTAACCCGGGTTTTTCTTATGCTGTTTGGCAGAGAATAGCAGACCAATGGTATAACACCAAAAGTGGTTCAAGAAGCACCAAGCACTATGGTGGTGGTGGAAGTGGGCATAAAGGATATACCAGGGTAAGTAATGGGGGTATTATTATTAATATAGAAAGACTTAGCAATTTTATTGCTAAACTATTCAGAAAAAGAATTAGAAAAGAAATAAGCATTAGAACATACAAATACCAATATAACAGCTCTGATATTTCATTCTTTGGAGAAGGTGATGGTGGATTCTTAAAAATACCTGACTATTCTGATCCTGGTGCACAAAGTAACGGGGACTATCAAAATGGAAAAGGGGGTAATCCTGGTGTAGATCCAGAATTTTATTATCAATCAGTTGATGGAATTGTCTTTAATGATGGAAGCGTATTATCCCGAAATGATTTTGTTTTTACTTTTAATTTTATGACTCAGGCTAATGCAAGGTATTTAGGATTTAAAAATGGGAAACATCATATAAACTTTAGTATGGGAGATTATAAGCCAACTCAAGCAAATATTCGTACATTAACTATTCATGAGGCATTTGGTCATGGTGTTATGGGGTATAGCGATTCTTTTAACAATCATCATCAAGCATATTTTTCTGAGATTGATAGTAGATATTGGCAGAACACTACTTCAAGTTTTAAATATCATACTGTGAAGTATATGTGGCAATATTATTATAATGAAGTTGGTTACCAAAGAATGCCAGGGCCTTATCAATCAGCGTATGATAAATATATAAACTACTAATTTTTATGAGAACAATAATATTTTTAATCTTAAGTACTATAACTATGGAAGTATTTTCATATGATTGTAAAACCATTCAAAAAGAAATGGATTATGATTCTTCCGATTATGTTTTCTTAGGAGAGATAATTGAAGTAGGCAAAGGATATTATGTTGTTAAAACACATGAATTTTTTAAAGGAGTTCAAACAGATACTTTGCGTGGAATAACTGATAATATTTCTATTTTTCCTAAGTTGGGAGAAGTATGGCTATTTTATGCTAAGAACTATAGTGAAAAAGAAATCTATGTAAACAGGTGTGGATGGTCAAGAAGTTTTAGTAGACCATTTAGTTTTAGTTCTGATAATTTTCCAAAACCGCCACCAAAAGATGCAAGTAAATCATTGTTAGAATTTTTAGATGCTTTTAATAAGAAAGCGGCTCTCGATGAACTACGTTATGACATACTAAGTTTAAGAGAAAGGAAGATGTTAAAAGAACTTGATAATATTAAGAGTAATTACAAAGTACTTCAAGAAAATAATACCAAGTTGAACAAGCAGGTTGTAATCTTTAAATGGACAATCTTTATCTTAATATTATTAGTTATTGCAGGAGTTTTAATCTTGTATAAAAAGATTTCTTGAATGATATATAACAGAAACCCAGCTTATGAAGTGACCCCAAAAAGTTAGACGATTATTAATTAATTTATGATAGATTGAGTTCGGTATTTTACTGGACTCAATCCATTTAAACTCGATTTTATTCTATTGTTATTATAGTAGTTTATATAAGTTTTAACTTCATGATGGAAGTGTTCCATCGATTTGAACTCTTGCAAATATAATAACTCTGATTTCAATAGACCAAAGAAATTTTCTATTACAGCATTATCTAAACAGTTACCTTTTCTTGACATACTTTGTCTTATACCCTTGCTTTTTAATTTATGACGATAATTATTATGTTGATAATGCCACCCTTGATCAGAATGAAGAATCAGATTTGTATCATCAGGAATTTTCTTAAAGGCATTTTCAATCATATCCATAACTAAATCAAGAGTTGGTCTATATGTAATATTATAGCTAATGATTTCTCCATTGTATAAATCAATTATTGGTGACAGATAGCTCTTTGTTCCAAATATTGAGAACTCTGTAACATCTGTTGCCCACTTTTGATTAGGCTTATCTGCCTTAAAATCTCTTTCAAGAATATTAGGTGCGATTCTTCCTATTTGACCTTTATAAGAACGATATTTTTTTATTCTTACCTTACATGTTAACCCTAAGTTCTTCATTAGCTTATAAACTGTTTTATGGTTCAAAACCACACCTCTATTACGCAACTCAAGAGTTATTCGCCTATAGCCATATCGTCCTTTATTTTGATGAAAGATTTCTGTTATTTCATTTTTCTCAAATTTATATTTATCTACAGTTCTTAATTGCTTTTGATAGTAATAGTAAGAACTTCTTGCCATTCCTGACACGTTCAATAATATTGAAAGTGAATATTTCTGCCTTAACTCATGAATGACTATAGCTATCAATCTATTTTTTGAGCTTTTTGTTTCTGAATTAAGGCTTGTAACTTTTTTAAATATTCATTTTCTGCACGTAAAAGCTCATTTTCCTTGAGTAATTCTTCTTTTTCACTGATTGGAGTAGTTTGCTTGTTTTCTGGCTTCTTTTTCATTTTTGAAGGTCTACCTCTTTGTTTTTCTTTGAATAAGGCTAAGGCTCCATCTCGCTCATATTCCTTTTTCCAGGTTGAAATAAGAGATGGTGAAATCAAATATTTAACCGATAATTGTTGCAAAGATAGTCCGTCATTTAACATTTCCTGAAGCAAACCTAGTTTAAATTCTCCTGTGTAAACTAAATCATTTTTCTTTGATAACCCAGCTCTACCATGTACCTTATAACTGTCTACCCACAGAGAAATTAGCCGATGATTTGTTTGATGTTTTCGAGCTACTGAACTATAAGACTCATTGCTTTCCAATATGGAACAAACAATCTTTTCTTTTTCTTCAATACTGAATTTGTTTCTTTTTTTCTTTTTCATAAAAAACACCCCAAATGTTGTGTCTAACTTTTGGGGTGCAGTTCATTATCGGCTGGGTTTTGTTTTAATACATTTTTTTCAGAGCCCATAACGCGTGAAAACGAAATAAAATTTCCGGATATTCGGAAACAGTACAAAATTAAACATTTAAAGCATATTAGAAAATATTATGTGGTGATAATGAAAGATTTTGAAAGTTTTGTTTTAAAAATTATAGATGCAGAACCCTGAATTTACCAAAACATATTGGAGGAACTGATACCACACTCCCACATGATTGTATCGTGTAGTATATATAAAAATTTGGACATTTTGTATAATATTCTTAATTTGCCGGGTGCAATTCAAATGGAAAATAACAAAGGCATAGAATACCTGTACAGCGCAGCAGGGCAAAAACTAGCCAGGTATATGTACAGCGGCGATACCCTGGTTGCAGAGAAAAACTACCTGGGCAGTTACGTGTATAATCAATCGGGGCTGGAATATGTCCTTATTGGCGAGGGTAAAATTATTCCGGCAGGCGATACGCTGTTATATGAATATTTTATTACCGACCATTTGGGTAATGTACGGGTTTCGTATACCAAAGGAGCCACCGGCGATGCGGA
>DAOVYZ010000329.1 GCA_030635365.1 Bacteroidales bacterium | reverse complement strand
TGGCGTACCGTGAATGCAATAAGTCAGGCAAGAATTACTTTATCTGATTCCCGATTAAATTTGGATTTGCAAAAACAAAACTTATATAAAAGTATTCAACAAGCAAGGACTCAAGCATTAGCAGCAATGGATAGATACAAAGCGAATCTTGAAGCTGTAGAATCTATTGAAGAAGCTTTTCGTTATACAGAGCAAAAATATGAAGTTGGATTAGTTGATATCTTAGAATACAAAACAGCAAAAAATAATTTAAATATTGCTAAATCTGATTTGGCACAAGCTAAATATGAATATATTTTTAGAACTAAAATATTAGAATTTTATCAAGGAAAGCAAATATCGCTATAATTTAAAATCATTTTTTCATGGTAAATATTTTAGAGGTTAAATAGTTATATAAAGATTTAGTTATAGTTTAAGATTTTAAATTTGCTTTCCATAAGCCCGGTTTTCCGGGCTTTTATTAATAAAAAGAGGAACTCTTTAGCTCCCCATTAATTTCTATTTAAAGGCAACCTCTAATAATATAAATAAAACTCCTCGCAGCAAGCTGACGAGGTATCTCAATAGAATATTATCTTTTTATATGCCCTTGGTGCAGGAAATAAAACCCTTGAAATCCCTCGACTACCGCTCGGGATTAGTTCGGCTAAATAATTTTGAAATCAAAATCATAGTCTCACTGATTTAAATTACCTTTTCTAAACATTCAAAAGTTTCTTTTTGCTTCGGATACAAGATATCTCCTAAACTTTCATATCCAAAGCTCTTATATAAATTTATTAAATGAACACTGGAACTTGCAACATCCAATCTAATCGACTTATATTTATTCTCCTTGGCATATTCCTCTGCAAACTTTATTAATTTTCTTCCAATTCCTTTTTTCTGCCAAGACGGAAAAACTGCTATACGCCTAATAACGATATATTCATCTGTATTATTTTTCCATTCAATTTCATTAAAAGTAGGTTCCTGTTGTTCGCTAAAAGTTATTGCACCTATACTCACACCTTTATTTCTAATAACATATAAATGCCCCTTCTCTATTTCTCTAAGTAATTTAAAATAATCTGGGTAAGAAGTATTCCATTGATAAACACTATTTTTGTTAAAATCCTCAATACAATGCTGAAGTAAATACATTACTTCCAAAATATTATTGGTTGTTGCTTTTTCTATATGCATGTTAAAATCTTGGAATATTTTATACTCAATTAAAAACAAATGTAATCAATTATTTAAATTTGTCCTTCAAAAATAATTATAAAAACTTTATAAATTTTAATAAAAAATAAGTTACTTTAAAATTTAAAATTCAATTTATCGTTTTTTTAACAATACTTTTATACATTGATATCAAATGAAGAAATCTTTTTTATACATTATTTTTTTTGCATCAATCCTTATTTATATTTCATGCGAAAAAGAAAAAATAAATACCTCAACCGATGCAAATTTGATATTCTCACAAGA
The DNA here is from genome assembly GCA_030635365.1 of Bacteroidales bacterium. GTDB lineage: Bacteria > Bacteroidota > Bacteroidia > Bacteroidales > UBA12077 > UBA12077. Next base: position 3,140 of record DAOVYZ010000329.1, on the reverse strand, counting down.
TACCATTCTTTTTGATACAATATTTACAACCATAGGATCATCTACTCAAAAATTCACAGTAAAAAACCCTTATAACGATAATATAAATATCAATTCTATTCATTTAGCAGGTGGAGATTTATCTCCATTTAGATTGAATATAGATGGATTTTCTGGCAATAGGTTAAATAATATTGAACTAAAAGGAAAAGATAGCCTTTACATTTTTGTAGAAATCACTATTGATCCCAATAATAATGATTTACCACTAGTTGTAAAAGATTCAATAATATTTTCATTCAATGAAAAACAGCAAGATATTGATCTTATTGCCTGGGGGCAGGATGTAAATTTAATAAACGGGGAAATAATTGGAACCCAAACCTGGACTAATAATAAACCTTATTTAATATATAACTCTGCTTTAGTTGATACAAATAGCATTCTTACAATTGAATCAGGAGCAATCCTGTATTTTCATAAAAACTCAAGACTATATGTAGCAGGAACATTAATTGCTGATGGAACCTTTGATTCTCCAATCATATTCCAAGGTGACAGACTTGAGAGCTTTTATGAAGAAATTCCAGGTCAATGGGATGGTATTTGGCTAATGCCCGGGAGCAAAGATAATATCTTAAATTTCACTGAAATCAAAAATGCCATTATAGGAGTCCGTGTTGATACAATAGGAAATGAAATTAACCCAACATTGTTGCTGTCAAATAGCAAAATAACAAATATGACATCCTCGGGAATTTATGCTCAAGGTTCCACTATAGAAGCATTTAATAATTTAATTACTAATTGTGGGCAATTTTCAATAGCTCTTACTATTGGAGGTTCTTATGAATTTTATCACTGTACAATAGCAAATTATTGGGGATATTCTACAAGGACATCTCCCTCAATTCTATTAAATAATTATTACATCGATATAAGTCAAAATACGCAAGTAAGGCCTATTAACAAAGCTCTATTTGCTAACTGCATAATATATGGTAACAGAGAATCTGAAATAGTTATAGATAAACATGAATCGGGTGTGCTCAATTTTAAATTTGACCATTCCTTAATAAAGGTGGATAATGATTTCTCAACAACCGATGCAAATTTATTTGAAAGAGTTCTGGTAAACCTAGATCCTCATTTTAAAGAACCTTATGATGGGAATTTCGAATTAGACACCTTGTCAATAGCAAAAGATTATGGAAAATCAAGTTACGGCACTTTATATCCTTTTGATATCAATATGCAGAATAGAAATTCGGATTCAGGTCCTGATTTAGGCACTTTTGAACGTATAGAAAATCAATAAACTTGATGAGAAAGGCTTTTACAACATTACTTTACTTATTTATCCTAAATATTGCATATTCTCAGCAAAAAAGCGATAGCTATAAATTTATGTTCTACAATGTCGAGAATCTTTTTGATACTTATGATGACAGTTTAAAAAATGATAATGAATTTTTACCCGAAGGAGAAAGATATTGGAATAATTATAAATATTATACAAAGTTAAATCAGATATACAAAGTTATAGTTGCTATTGGTGAATGGAATCCACCTGCAATAATTGGTTTATGTGAAATTGAGAATAGAAAAGTTTTAAATGATTTAGTAAATAATACTCCATTAGTAAAATTCGAATATAAAATAATACATAAAGAATCACCGGACAAAAGGGGCATTGATGTTGGGTTCTTATATAGAGAGAAGCTATTTAAGCCATTAAGTCATGAAGCCATTGCTATTAATTTCCTGGATTCTCCAGATACTAAAACACGCGATATTCTATATGTCAAAGGAAAGGTGAACAAAAAAGATACCGTTCATATATTTATTAATCATTGGCCATCCCGATGGGGAGGACAGTTGGAATCAGAAAACAGGAGGTTATTTGCAGCATCGGTTTTAAGATCAAAAATAGATTCAATATTTGATTTAAGCTCTGAATCAAATATCATAATAACTGGTGATTTTAATGATTATCCCGACAACAAAAGTATGCAGCAAATATTAAAAGCAAATAAAGAATTCAATCAAATAATAAATTCTCAACTTTATAACCTTTCGTCACATTTTAGTAGTGCCAGTAATATTGGCACTACTAAGTATCAAGGTAATTGGGGAATTCTCGACCAGTTTATAGTTTCCGGATACATGTTAGATTACAATAACATATATACAGGTCAAAATAACACTTTTATTTACTCTCCCGATTTCTTATTAGAACCTGATGACAGTTATTTTGGCTTTAAACCATTTAGAACATATAGAGGCTTAAGATATAATGGAGGATATAGTGATCATTTACCTACCTATATTATTATAAACTTTAATAAATAGCAACTTATTTCTTTGGCATCAAACCTAACTCCTTACCTTTGCCAATCATAAAATTATAAGCTTCGTTATAATCGTTATGAATTTCTCCTTCAAGTATAGCTTCTTTTATAGCATTTTTTATTTCACCTACAATTTTACATGGTTTAAGATCAAAAGTTTCAATAATAAGTTCACCTGAAATTGGAGGCTGAAAATTTCTTAATTCATCCTTTTCTTCAATTTCAATTAATTTATCCCGAACAATTTGAAAATTCTGTAAATGTTTCTGTACCGTATATTCATTTTTTGAGGTAATATCTGCCTCACATAATAACATTAAATCATCAATATCATCACCTGCATCAAATAACAATCTCCTAACTGCCGAATCTGTAACTATTTCCTGCGATAAAACTATTGGGCGCAAATGCAATTGAACAATTTTCCGGACATATTTCATTTTTTCATTTAAAGGAAGTTTTAATCTCTTAAAAATAGATGGAATCATTTTAGCTCCAATATAATCGTGTCCATGGAATGTCCAACCAACACCCTCAATAAATCGTTTTGTTTTAGGCTTACCTATATCATGTAAAAGTGCCGCCCAGATCAACCACAAATTATCAGATTTTTTTCTCACATTATCTACAACTTCAAGTGTATGATAAAAATTATCCTTATGCATTTTGCCATTCATGGTTTCAACTCCTTTGAGTTTCAGAAGTTCGAAAAAAAACTCTTCAAGCAATCCTGAATTCTCCAAAATTTTTAAACCAATCGATGGCTTTTCTGATAAAAGAATCTTATTCAACTCATCTACAATTCTTTCT
>DAOVYZ010000077.1 GCA_030635365.1 Bacteroidales bacterium | reverse complement strand
CAAATCTTAACAATCTTTTTCTTCAATTCCAATTTATCCATAATATTTAGAAATGATAGTACCAAAATTACTAATTTATTTTATTAGATGTAAAATTTTGATCTATGATTTTTACTTTGGGTTTTAAACTAATCCCTTAATTCGTGAAATCAATAAATTTAATTTGAAAAATACATAAAGTTCGAACACATTTTTATTAAATTGGCACATCAAATTAAAAATATAATAACTCATGAAAAAAATAATTAAACAAATTGTAATTGCATCATTAACGTTTTTTTTCTTTTATAATATTAATGCACAAGACAAAAGTGATTGGAAAGGAGGAGTCCCAGAAGGTTGTACTTCAATAACGGCAGGGAAGCTTGCTTCTGAAGATGGATCAGTTATTACATCACATACCGATGATAGCCACAGAACTCGTTCATGGATGGATATTCAGCCTGCCCAAAAATACAATAAGGGAGATATGGTTCCAATGTACAAAAGAACTGCTGATAATACTAAGGCAATGCCGGCTTATAAGCATGATAAAATAGGCGAAATACCTCAGGTTGAACAGACATATCAGTTAATTAATTCAGCATATCCTTGTATGAACGAAAAACAATTGGGTATCGGAGAATCGACTTTTGGAGGTAGAGATGAATTGCGATCAGACGCCGGGATTATAGATTGTCAGCGTTTATGTAAATTAATATTAGAACGCTGTACTTCAGCTCGTGAAGCTATAAAAATGACAGGTAGCCTATTGAAAAAATATGGATGGAATGATTCCGGGGAATGTCTCACAATAGCTGATCCTAAGGAAGTTTGGCATTTAGAAATAGTTGGGCCAGGAAAAGATAAAGTTGGTGCAGTATGGGTTGCTCAGCGTGTTCCGGATGATCATATTTCCGTTAATGCAAATGCAAGCACTATTAAGAAAATTGATTTATCAAAGTCTGATTATTTTATGGCATCAGAAAACATTTTTAAAGTTGCTAAAGAAAATGAGTGGTGGAATGAAAATGAAACTTTTCGTTTTTGTTATGTATATGCCCCAAAAAGCAGGAAGTCTGTAGCTGCTCGTCGAAGAGAATGGAGAGTATTCGACCTATTAGCACCTTCATTAAAATTAAATCCGAATGCTGAAAATTATCCTTTTTCAATTAAACCGGATAAAAAAATATCTTTAGAAGATATTGTAATGGTTTTTAAAGATTATTATGAAGGAACTCCTTATAATATGGCAAGAAATATAAAGGCTACAGACAGTGAAGGAAAAACTACTATTTCTCCCTTAGCAAATCCTTTTATGCCGTATGACCAACTTGAAATTTCAAATGTAAGTGGAGGTTGGTATAGTGTTAATCACGATTCAGGTAACATCAGATTTTTGGGTGAACGCACAATTGCTCGCTGGTATACAATGTACGCAACAATTATTCAGTGCCGTGATTGGCTACCTAATGAAATTGGAGGCGTAGTATGGCTTGCTCAAGACAATGTAGCAACATCAATTTACATTCCGGTTTATTGTAGTGTTACCGATTTACCTGAATCATATAAAACACCAGGCAGAGTTAATGGTTATACAAGAGAATCAGCATGGTGGGCTTTTAACCGATTAGGTACATTAGCAGCTCAACGCTGGGGGGATATGCGTCATGATGTAGATGACGTATGGAATCCGTGGCAAAAAGAACTATTTCATAAACAAAAAGAATTTGAGGAAAATTTGTTAAAACAATATGATCCTAAGAATCCTCAGAAAACCATTGAATTGCTCACAACATATACTAATGATTGGGGAGATAAAGTAGTGGGGAAAGCTTGGGAATTAGGAGATTTTCTATGGACAAAGTACGATGAAAAATTTTAATATGTAAATTGGATTATGGCCTAACAGGTTTTAAAAACCTGTTAGGCCGATATATAATACTCTAATCATATGTCTGCAAAAAACAAGCGTGGTTTTGCCAGTGATAATAACTCTGGTGTACATCCCGAGATATTAAAAGCAATTATTGAAGCTAATGAAGGTCATACTATTGCTTATGGTGATGATATATATACTGAAAGAGCCAAAGATAAATTTTATGAATATTTTGGAAATGATATTGATATCTATTTTGTTTTTATTGGTACTGCAGCAAATGTTTTAGGATTAAATACAGCTACACGTTCATGGAATTCAATTATTTGTGCAGAAACAGCTCATATTAACGAGGATGAGTGTGGAGCTCCTGAAAAATTTAATGGATTCAAATTACTTAGTGTTGAAACACCAGATGGCAAACTTACAGTTGACTTAATTAGAAAGCACATGAAGGGTTTCGATTTTGAGCATCATTCGCAACCCAAAGTAATTTCTATTACGCAGGCAACAGAGTTAGGAACCGTTTATACTGCAAGCGAAATAAAAATTCTAGCCGATTTTGCTCATCAACATAAAATGTATTTGCATATGGATGGAGCACGTATTGCTAATGCTGCTGTAACCTTAAATATGGAATTTAAGGAATTTACGAAAAATGCAGGAGTTGACATATTATCATTTGGAGGAACAAAAAATGGAATGATGTATGGTGAAGCTATACTTTTTTTAAACAAAGAACTAGGACAGGATTTTAAATATATTCGTAAACAAGGAATGCAGTTAGCATCTAAAATGCGATTTATTTCAGCGCAATTTGAATGTTATCTTAGCAATAATTTATGGTACATTAATGCAGAACATTCAAATAGAATGGCACAATTACTAGAGTCGAAAATAAGGAATATTCCACATATAAATGTAACTCAAAAAGTAGAGGCCAATGGAATTTTTGCGGTTATTCCTAAAGAGATAATCAATGATTTAAAACAAGAATATTTCTTTTATGATTGGGATGAATCAAGGTCGGAAGTACGCTGGATGACTTCTTTTGACACAAAAAAAGAAGATATAATTAATTTTGTTGAATTAACAAAAAAGAAGCTTCTGCATTAATAAATGATAATTGCCTGTATTTTTACCTAAAATGATTATTTATTAAACTTTGATATATGGAATTACTTTCTCTCTTAGCATTTTGAGGTTTTTTTCGACTGAATCATCAACACCATAAGGCATTGAAAACATTATAGAATTAACTTTAACTGATTTTAGTGTAATATTTATTTTATTAACAACACGTTCCGGTGTACCCCAGTTTGTAAGAGCTTCAACCATATCAGGTGTAATATATTTTGCTGCTTCTTTATAATTTGCAGCATTGGCTAACTGGCATATCCTTGCAATATTATCTTCATCATAATCTACATCAAGCCTTCTGAGTATATTTGTTAAATAGGGAAAATAAACTAAAAAAGTATCTAACATTTTTTCTCGACACTTGGAGGCTGTGTCAGAAACACAACTAACACCACCTATTGAAAATCGCGGTTCTGTGGGTTGGTTAGCATCTTTTTGTCCCTGTACGAAACTATTTCGCAACCGTGTTAAATAATCAATATTCCAGGTTTCTGCAATTTGAATTTCATCACAATATTTACCTGCAATATAAGCCATGTCCTCGTTCCATGTACCTGCTACAATGGGTAAATTTGCAGACTTAATTTTTAAATATGCATTTTCTGTAGCATTATAGAATTTACCCTGAAATATTTCTCTCTTTCCATCTAATAAATGCTTCATAAACCTAATTGTCTCTTCAAAGCCATTTCTTGTATATTCTTCAGAACCATCCATGCCTAAAAAATCATAAAAAGCACCACGCCCCATACCTATTACTGTTCTACCTTCGGCTATTTCATTAATTCCCAGCATATTTGAGACAATAATTGCCGGATGCCGATAAAATCCGTTTAAAACCATAGGGCCAATTTCAATATTTTTTGTATGTTCTGCAATTAAGGTTAATATTGGAATTGATGAATAAAACATTAAGTCATCATATATATATATTCTGTCAAACCCTAATTCTTCTATATATTGAGCAAGTTTTATGTATCTTTTAGGAGTAAATCTTCCTTGTATAGCAATGTAAAATCTAATATTCTTGTTAATCATTTTGAAACAATTTTAAGCAATTAATAAAAAAAGAAGTGTAAATATTATTAAACTTTACACTTTCTTGTATATTTTTAATTTTGAACTTAACACATTAATCATCATTCCCATCAATGTAGTATCCATGAATATAACCATCAGCCGTTACACCATGCATTGGAGGTAAATCTTTTTTAGTAATTTTTTTAAACTCATCTGCTTTATATAATGTTTTGACTTTTATTAAGCGCGTTCCATTTTCATATACATACTCAAATATAGTATCAGGCCCAACGTGTACCTTCCCACCACTTGGTGCATATACATAGTGTGGTACTACAGTTGATGATTCCGTGCATAAGTATTTATAAATATCCAGTCCTTTTTGCACCGATGTTCTCAAGTGGTCACTACCTTCAACCGGCATACAATGGTTCATATAATATACAATAATATTATTTCTAACAAGTAAGTTAAATAGCTTACTCATGCTCTCAATATTGTCGTTAATGCCTTTTAACAGTACAGTTTGATTCCTAAGCGTAATACCCCTGGATGTAAATTTATTACATACTTCCAGTACTTCCGGCAGTAACTCATCAGGATGATTAAAATGCGTATTAATAGCAAGATATTTACTTTTTTTTGGATTATTTATATTAATCTTATTATAAGTTGATAGTTTAAAGCATAATTCATCTGTAAAAATCTGGGGCATTGTTAAAAATGCCCTACTTCCAATACGGATTTCCGAAATATTATCTATTTCTATTAATTTGTCCAATAAATAAAACAATTTGCCTGTATCAAGAAATGGTTCTCCTCCTGTAATTAATGCACCTCTTACTTGATCCATTTTGCTTACTTCATTCGCAACTTTATCAATATCATTAAGAGTCATCGCTTTTTTATTACGCATAACCCTGCTTTTTTTATAACAAAACCTGCAATATGCAGGACAGTCAAAGTTGGGCGTGATTAATACTCTGTCTCTATACAACCTTTCAAGTCCATAAGTTTTCGATGCTTTTTTTCCTTCCTCAAATGGAGTCGGTGTACCTTCCGTGGTAATTTCAGATATATGAGGTAAGTATTGTTTTCGTATTGCCTCCGATTTACTAAATTGTTTAATAAGGAAAGGAGTAAGTTTAACCGGATATTTTCTAATAACTTCATCTATTATGCCTGCATCAATTTCGGTCTCAGCAAAATGATGTAATATTTTTTTTGATTTTTTTTCTGTGTTTAATTTTAATGATTCTTTTAACATAATTTCATATTTACTTATTAATAAATTCGTTGTGAGAGGTTTAAATTAGGGTGGGTTAAGAAAAGGCTTTCAAAAATGAAAGCCCAGCTAATTCAGTTAATGCTTTTTATCCATTCCCTCGCCGAACTGATACTATTGAAATAATTAATATCTATAGCACCAATTTTTTGCTTGTCTTTGTTTGTTTGTTCCATAGACACTTTGCCAAATATATTATCAGGAACAACAAAAGCTATATGTGATATTCCTAATTTATTTGCATTTGGAAACCAGGTTTCATTTATCCATTCCTGAACTTTAGGAGACATAACTTTTAATCCACTGGTATCACATAATAGTTTTTCAACTTTAGATTCTCTAATCTTATCAAGAATTTCCGCAGCAAATTCTTTAAAATCTTCTTCTCTGATATGGCCATCGAAAATAGCTTTTACGGCCCTTACTTCATTATCAATAGATAGTCTTTCCATTTTGTGTAATTTATTAAGTTAGACATAAATATTATTAATAGCACATTTAGCCATTACAAGTTTAATTTTACTCGTAAGGCTAAACATCCATATATATATTCCTGATTTTAATAAAAGGTAACCCTCAAATTCATAAAAAATCACACAAACTTTTTACGGATTTAATACAATTGGCTTACAAGGTCATTATATAAATATATAAAAGACTATTAGAAGTATTATTTACTTTCACCTTTTAGGTCTTTTGAGAATAAATTTACCTAACAATTTATCAACTAAATCATTTCTATTAAGCTGCTTTAATTCATTTTCAATTTATTTTCTAAATTCCTTTTTATACCAAAAGAAGAATTTTTGCTGTGATAGTTTATCTTTTTTACTTTTTGGAACAAATACTTTTTCTAAAGTATATGGATTTATTTCTGAATAATACATGACAGTAGCTAAAGTCATTGGTGTAGGAGTGAAGCCTTGTACTTGCTCTAACTTAAAGTTTAGCATTTTTGTTTCTGTTGCAAGTTCTGCCATATTTCCATTTGAGCAACCCGGATGACTTGATATGAAGTATGGTATTAATTGCTGATTTATATTATGTTTATTATTTATTTTATTAAATATTTTATTGAATTCCTTAAATACTTTGAAGTCCGGTTTTCTCATTATTTTCAATACATCATTTGATGTATGTTCAGGTGCAACTTTTAACCTCCCGGAAACATGATTAGCAATTAATTCTTCTACATATTGATAATAATCAGAATCAGAGAGTTTATGCATAAATAAATCATAACGTATTCCACTACCCACAAATACCTTTTTTACTTTTTCTTTTCGCGCAATTTCTTTATATAGTTTTGTTAACATTTTTGGGTTTGTGTTTAAATTCAAACAAACATCAGGATGCAAACAGGATGCCTTTTTACATTTTTTGCACTGTTCTGTATCCCTTCCTCTCATTTGGTACATATTAGCTGAAGGCCCTCCAATGTCAGAAATATAACCTTTAAAATCAGGCATATTAGCAATTTGATCTACTTCTCTAAATATAGATTTTTCAGACCGGCTGCTAATAAATTTCCCTTGATGTGCTGATATTGTGCAGAAAGAGCAAGCTCCAAAACAACCTCTATGAATAGTTATGGAATGTTTAATCATTTCATAAGCTGGAATGGATTTTTTTTTGGCATACTTCGGATGTGGTAAACGAGTATAAGGTAAATTATAAATTGTGTCCAATTCTTTTTCCGAAATAGGTTCATAAGGTGGATTTATTACTAAATAACTCAATCCAGTTTTTTGAATAATTCGAGAACTACTAATATACTTAGTAGATTCCTCTTCTATTATTTTGAAATTCTTGGCATATTTAACTTTATCAATTAAACAATCTTCATGACTATATATCTCCTTGTTTTTCCAGGATTTGGAATCTATTAAGGAATTCTCATTACTAACAAAAACTGTTTGTGGAATTGATTTAATTGTGTTAAAGTCAACTCCCTTAATTAAAAGCTTAACTAATTCAATTAAGGGTTTTTCACCCATTCCATAAATCAATAAATCAGCCATACTATCAATAAGTATTCCGGGTCTTAATATATCCGACCAATAATCATAATGAGTTAATCGCCTAAGAGAAGCTTCAACACCTCCGATAATTACAGGCACATCAGGAAAAATATTTTTTAGAATCTTGCTGTAAGTTATTGTTGCATAGTCTGGACGAAAACCGGCTTTACCTCCGGGGGTATATGCATCATTAGATCTAAGCCTTTTATTTGCAGTATAATGATTTACCATTGAGTCCATCGAGCCCGAAGTAACACCAAAGAATAAGCGTGGCTTACCAAATTTTTTAAAATCACGTAAATCATCCTTCCAATTCGGTTGAGGAACTATTGCTACTTTCAATCCCATAGATTCTAAAACACGTCCAATAACAGCAGAACCAAAAGCAGGGTGATCCACATAAGCATCACCTGTTATTAATATAACATCTAATTCATTCCATCCTCTTGCATTTGCCTCTTTTTTTGTAACCGGAAGCCAGGAGGCCGATGTGTATATATCATCCTTAACAAACATTTTGTAAAGTTAGTCCAAATTGCTAATATTTCTGCTTTGTGTAAATATTAATATTTGATAAGTTACTTGAGAACTAAGATGAATATCTTTGTTTGAAACCTTATTCGTAAGTTATTTTTTCAGGGCAAACGCATTTAAGATTGAAATATCTTATCTCTATATTTTGAGTCAAGGGCTGCCTTCAGGCGTTTATTCTTTTTACTTTTCTTTAAAGAAGTTTCTTTTGTTAACATGACAAGTGCAGTTTTGAGGACAATATTAAAATTTTCAGCAACATTCCCATTTCTTTTTCTTGATCTATCTTCTCCAAATTCAACGTCTAATGTCCAGTGCAGATTATTCTCCACAGACCAATGTTTCCTTACGGAATAATTAATTTTTTTTGCATCAGCAGGTAAGCTTGAGATATAGAACCGTTCTTCTGTAGATGTTTGACCTGTTTATTTGTAATAAATTTCGGATTCAATTTTTATGATTGTTGTAAGCTTTTTCCATTTTTTTATATTATCTACATGGCTAAGTTCATTGTATACAGAACATGTCCGGCTTTCAATCCTGCCATGCCCGAAATCCTCATGCCTGTCAACACATGCCGGTTTTTCAAACCTAATAGTATCTACTATTGCTTGCTCAAGATTGCTTTGATTTCCTTTGACTGCTAACAAATAATCCGCCTTTGCCTTAATAATCTTTTCTGCAATATCTGTTTGGCAACCCATTGCATCTATAGTCACAATACTATCCTCAATTGATAAAAGTTCTAAAAGCTCTGGAATGGCTGTAATCTCATTACTCTTATCGTTTACTTTTACTTGTCCTAGGCATAGCCCATTCTCGGATGCAAAAGCTGAAACAATATGGGGCATCTTACTTCCTTTACCTTTTGGGTTAGCACCCCTAATTGATTTACCATCAATAGCAATTACTTCACCTTTGGTTTTATCGGCTATGTTACTTACCCAATTCATAAAACAAGCATTAAAGGCTTTTGGGTTAAAGGATGAGAAAATTCTATTGATTGTATCACTTGAAGGAACTCCGCTTGTAAAAGCACCGTATTTTTTTAACCAATCTAATTGGTTATTTCCAAAGAGTTCGACAGCTTCCCAGTCTCCTGCTCCACACAAAACGGCTGAGACAGTAAGGAATAATACATCTGTAAGTAAGTGCTTAAAATTGCCTTTGGTTGTTCTGCGAGGGTCTTCCAAATTTATAAAGCATTTTGTAAAAATTGTGTTTTGCCAATGTGTGGCCGGTAGTTGTAACATTTTTTTTAACACTAATATTAGTGTCAAATTCAGAGCAAATATAAGGATCTATCTGTTTCGGGCCAAATTATAATGCATTTTTTAAATGCGGTTGCCCTGGTTATTTTTTGTTAAAAAATGTATTAGGGAGAAATGTATTTTTATATTTAACATTTTTTGACTAATTTCAATCTCAATTTGAAAATTCAGTGCAAAATTGATGATTAAAAGGGGTTGTCCAAAAAAACCCTTTTTATGGTATCAAAATTGAGCTATCCCCATAACTAAGAAATCGGAAATTATTTTGTAAGGCATATTCATAGGCATTTTTCCAGTTATCGCCAATAAAAGCTGCTATTAACAACAAAAGGGTACTTTTAGGTTGATGAAAGTTTGTTATCATGCTATCAGTTAATTTAAATGAATAACCCGGGAAAATCATGATCTGGGTTGATGCATATAATTTATTAATATTTTGTTTATTCATATAATTTAAAAGAGAATTCAAAACTTCTTCCTTACTAATACTCGGTAAATCATAAGCTTCCCACTGGGAAATGTGAAATGTTGTATCATTTTTGTGTAACAACTTAACTCCAAGCCAATAAAGACTCTCCAGGGTTCTAACAGATGTAGTCCCAACAGAGACTATTTTCTTTGAGTTTAATATATTTAAAATTGATTGTTTACTTACAACAAAATGTTCAGTATGCATCTCATGCCCGTCAATTGTTTCTGATTTTACCGGCTTAAAAGTTCCGGCACCTACATGCAATGTTATTTCTTCAATAGAAATATTATTCTTCTGTACTTCATTAATAAGCTGATTAGTAAAATGAAGTCCTGCTGTAGGCGCAGCTACTGAACCTTTCAACTTAGAATATATGGTTTGATATTTATTTTTATCTATACTCTCTGAT
>DAOVYZ010000378.1 GCA_030635365.1 Bacteroidales bacterium | reverse complement strand
GCCAGTATGATTCTTAACTAATTGGCATTGGTCGGCAGACAGGTTTAAGATTTCAAATTTCAGACTTGCCAGCCGTTAGGTATGGCTTACTTGCCAAAGTTTTAAATAAAGGCGAGTATACTACTGCTGAACACTGCCACTTTTATCTTTTTCCTCTTATCTTTCGTCTTTATTTTACTATTTCCCAAGGGATAATTGGTATTTCTTGAACAGCCTATTTTTTCTTTCCTGCTAATTGCCCACATGCAGCATCAATATCCATTCCACGACTACGCCGCACATTAACAACTAAATTTCTGCTTTTCATAAAAGTAACAAATTCATCAAAAGTTTCGTTTTTGGATTTCTTAAATCTTTGATCGTTTATTGAATTATATTCAATAATATTAATTTTTACAGGAAAGCTTTTACAATATTCTGCAAATTCTTTAGCATCTTTAAGGGAATCATTAAAATTATCTATTAATAAATATTCAAACGTGATTCTTTGCCCTGTTTTTTCATTAAAATATATCAAAGAATCTTTCAGGTCATCTAATGAGTTGCTTTGATTAACCGGCATCATTTCACTTCGTTTTTTATTATTTGCAATATGAAGCGAAATTGCCAAATTAAATTTAACCTGGGCATCTGCTAATTTTCTAATCATTTTAGGCAAGCCAACTGTCGAAAGAGTAATACGTTGAGGAGACATACCCAATCCTTTTTCAGAACTTATCATTTCTATAGCCTTAATTACATTACTATAGTTTAACAAAGGTTCGCCCATACCCATAAGAACAATATTTGTTAATGGCAAATTATACTTTTCTTTTGCAAGTTTCCTTATTTCAACTACTTGATGATAAATTTCACCAATACTTAGATTTCGTTTAAATCCTAAATTCCCCGTTGCACAAAACTTGCATCCCAAGCTGCATCCAACCTGCGATGATATGCAAGCTGTAGCCCTGTTATCAGTAGGAATCAAAACTCCCTCAATTAAAACTCCATCATATAGTTTAAATACTATTTTTACTGTCTTATCCTTACTTATCTTTATGTCATCTGGTTCTAAAGATTGAATAAAAAAATTCTCATCTAATAAACTTCTAAGCCCTTTTGAAATGTTAGTCATACTATCAAAACAACTAACCGGCTTTTCCCATAACCATTCATAAATCTGTTTTGCCCGAAAAGATTTTTCCCCTTTTTGGTTAAGAAATATTTTAATTTCTTCTAATGACAATAATAATATGTCCCGCTTTTTTTCTTCCATATTTTTAAACAATGTCTCGCAACAAAGGTATATTAAAAATAAATCTTTTTATGTGATAATTAAACTTGCCATTAAAAAAGTTATCTAACAATATTGCAACTCTAAAATATTGAACTATTAACTAAATCAACACTTTATGAAAATACTATTTGCTTTTATTAGTATCATACTATTACTAAGTCTCAAGCAAGAAAACTCCAACGAAGAGAGTTCACGAACACCTTTAATTTAAAAGTAATGGTGAATAAAGCCTCATTCTTGACATTTTAGCTTCGCTGAGATCGTAAACTAAGTTCTTATCTGACACTTAGTTTTCTTGCAAGTACTAATTAGGCTTGCTTATTCTATGTAAAAATAATTTGAGAACCTTCTCCTCCGGCCATTGAATAAAAATCACCAATTGTGATAATATCAATAACATGATTACTTAAATTTTCTTTCTTAAGTTTAAACATATCAACTGCTAGCTTACAAGCATAAATTTCACCTCCTCCTGCAGTTATCATATCCAGAAATTCGTCAACCGGAGGAATATCCAGTTTATCCATTTGGCTTCTCATCATTGCTGAAACGCCAGCTTCAACACCAGGAATTACTCCCAACAATGATGGAAATGGCAATCCTCCAGGCATACGCATAGCAGGATTCCCCACTGTAGCAGTATGTAGTTTATTCATTTGTTTCTTTGTAATAGCATCAAGGCCAAAGAAAGTAAAGAAAAGTTTTGCTTCCATACCTTCCATTACTGCTCCATTTGCCATTACCAAAGCAGCATATACATCTTCAATTGTACCTTTTGCACATATGATAGCTACTTTTTTAACTTGCGTATCCTTCTTTTCTGACATAGCTTTAGATTTTTAGTTAAATACAACTTGATGGTTTAGAAACACCAGCAACTTTTGTCGAAATTTTCAAAGGGCCACCAGGGAATAGTTCATAAAATCCTTTTATATCAACTATACCTGACTTGCCAACTTTGCGAATAGTAAGACCAGAATCTGCATTACTTCGAATAAAATTTATTACTTCGAAATGCTTATCTGTAAGTTCAATTCCTTCTTCTTTTGCAATCTCTTTTGCAATTTCTTCTGTCCATTGTGATGAGTCAGCTAAATAACCTTCATCAGAAACTTCCAGGTTTACTCCAGCTATTGTTTTTTGTGTCATAATTTTAATTATTTAATTGATTAATTATTTCGTTTTATTTATTTTGTACTTGATTCTTTTGATAAATTTTTTAAGAACGTTACCATAAAACCTAATGTTCTTTTAACCTCCGGGCTATTTATTTCACGTATTATTTTAAACATTGAGTATTTCTTGTTTACATCAAAATCCGTATTCTGATAAGCAACAACAGCATTATCAAAAAGAACTGCCATTTGCTTAAATAACTCAAAGTATCCTTTTTGTTCAAACTCATGTAATTTATGTGCAAAATCAATTCCCACTTCGTTTATTATAGGACCTGCGTCCTTTAATAAATCCGTAAGACTTTCAAACATATCCATTACTTGAGAGAAATTATTTACATTTCTGATAAGTTTGAATGTAAGAGCTTTAATGTCATCAACGTTAAGTTCTATACCACGCGTATCGAGCTCTTCAACAGTACTTGAAAATGCGTCTTTACTTATGATTGAAATGTCAGCAAATAAATCTTCAATCGTTTCACTCTTTAATCTTTGCTCATTAACATAATGCAATACAAGATCAAGTTTTTGATTGATTTCATTAATTTGTTCCTGAACATTATTTGTTTTATCTTCCATTATCTTACGTTTTTGAAATTTCTTATCTTTTCTTACCAGCCATTGTCATCTCATTATCAACAGGAAGTTCTTTCCCTTTTAATAACATGTGCCAGTAAATCCAACGGAAAATAACTTTGCCATAATGATTCATTTTCGTATTCTTTAATAAACCAAATGGTCCAATCCCAGGTAATGGATAAGTTCCTGGTAATGGTTCAGTTTCGTAATTAAAATCAATAAGAGATCCTTTTCCAAATCCGGTTTCAATATAACAATTTGCGTGTCCATCAAACTTAGCTCTTAATTCTCGTCCTTTTATAGCGCAAAGTAAATTATCATAAAGAATCTCAGCAGCAAAATGTACCACAGATCCAGCTTTAGAAGTAGGAATATTTGATGCATCACCTAAAACAAAAATATTTTCATATTTTTCTGATCTTAAGGTATGTTTATCTGTTGGAATAAAATTTAAGTCATCTCCCATCCCACTTCGCTCAACCATATCATCACCTTTGTTAACAGGAACAATAGTTAACACATCAAAAGGGATCTCCTGACCATCGTATGATTTAATTTTCTTCTCTTTATTATCAACACTTTCTAAATAAAAATCCGGAATAACAGTAATATTCTTTTCTTTAAGAAGCTCTCCTAACATTTTAGTTGCTATTGGCTTAGTAAATGCTCCTGACAATGGAGTAACGTAAATAATATCAACTTTATCCCGTATTCCAACTTTTGTAAAATATTCATCTGCTAAAAAAACAAACTCCAAAGGAGCCACCGGGCACTTAATTGGCTGCTCAGCTATATTCATAACTAATCTGCCTCCTTGCCATGTCTCAAAAAATTCTTTTAAAGCAACTGCTCCTTCAATTGTATAAAAATCAAATATTTCTTTGTACCATAACTCTCCCTTAAGTCCGGGAGTTTCTTCAGGGTCTGTTTTAGTACCCGAAGCTATTATTAAAAAATCATAATTTAAGACCTTGCCTCCAACCAGAAATACTTTATTTTCTTCAGGAGCAACTTTATCTACATCACTGTATATAATGTTAACATTCGCAGGAATAAAATCAGCTTTTGGTTTTACTACATCCTGCTTATTATAAATCCCAAATGGAATAAATAAAAATCCCGGCTGATAATAATGAGTTT
>DAOVYZ010000307.1 GCA_030635365.1 Bacteroidales bacterium | reverse complement strand
GTAATAAAAATTTTGAAGGTGATATATCATTTTTTTTACACCAATTATTAATATACGGCATCATTACAGCCACCAAAGGTGTATTATTTAAGAATCCTGAAAAAACTGCAATTATGAGTGTCATTCGACTTAAAAAACCCCGATAACTTCTTGCCGACTTAAATATTCTGTCAAAAAGTAATTCGACAACAGATGTTTGCCTGATAATATCTCCAAGTAATAATAAAAGAATTATAACAGCTATCTGTTCATTTGCAAATCCTACTAATATTTCTCGTGGGGTAAGTATTCCGAAAAAACCTAAAGTGACAACAGCAATAACAAAAGTAAATGTTGCTCCTAAAATCTCTTTGTATAAAGAGATTAGAATAAAGAGAATTACAACAAATACAATTATCAGGTCAAAAGTTATCATTAGCTTTTTTAAAATAAAAAAACTTTATTAAGACTATATCTTAATAAAGTTTTTTATCTATTTTAAATTCTTTCCAAATTATCCTTTATTATATATAACTACAGATAAACAAATATAATAATAAAGGACTCCTTAGCAAAAAATTGATATTTTATTTATTAACGTTTTATCAATTTATATGTTTGTAAAACTCTACCTGCTGAATCTGAAATACGTAAAATGTATTGTGAAGAACTTAATTTATCAAGCATAATCATATTAGGTTCTGACAAATCATTAATTCTTTTTACGTAAACCATCTTACCATCTAAATCGTAAAATTCCACTACTGCCTCCTGAATTTCTTCTGATTCCAATGATACCCAAACATGATTAATTGCAGGATTAGGATATACATTAAGTTTAAAGTTATTAGATAATGGTTCACCAATAGAAGTTATTTCAAAATATCCTTGTTGAAAACCTTGTGTTAAAATAATTGTACCACTTTCATCTAAGGTTCCAACAGCTAATTCTCCCAAGGTCCAGCTTACATTTAAACTTCCTTCTTCAACAGATTCTCCCGCAGTCGCCACCACCGACGAAATGATACTCTGTCCAAATGCATTTATTCCCATAAAGCAAATGAAAATTAATATTAAACTTTTTTTCATAGTATTATTTTTTCAATTCAATTAACCAGTAAATATACAAAATTATTGAATATAATTCAATTTGTTATTAATTACCTTAAATCCGCAGGTACTTTTATAGAACCCCCTGATAGCCACGGCGTGAGTCTTCTGCTAAAGCACTTGTTAATAAATTACAGATAGCTATTAATCAACAACTCACATCGTGGCATACACCAACGGCAATTCTCAATTTCCTATTTTATTCTTTTTTAAGAAGTTTTTCAATTTCAGCTAATCGAGTTTTTAGTTCTGATATTTCCTTTTGTTGCCATTCTATGATTTGTTGTTGTTCTTTTATAGCCTCAACAATTACCGGCGTAACATTCCCGTAAGCAATATTATAATAGCCTTCCTGATTTTTTGAAACTACCTCGGGAAGAACTTTTTCAACATCTTGAGCAATAAATCCAACTTGCTTTTCTTCCAAATTATTTTTCCAGTTAAAATATACACCATCCAATTGAGATACCAGTTTAAGAGCTCCATTAATAGAATTGATGTTTGTTTTCAATCTCCTGTCTGAACTATGTTGCCAACCGGTTGTGGTGTATGTTCCTACCGATGTACCATTATCAACTTCTAACAATTGACTTGGAGCCACTGTTCCAATTCCAACCCTACCTCCCATAATTGACATAGTATTTGCCTGAGATACAGTATCTGTTAGAGAAGCTAACCCAATTGCAAAAGAAAAGTCTCCCTGAGCTACCATCTGTCTTCCAAATGCAACTGAATAATCACCGGAAGCTGTTGTTTCTGAACCAAAAGCAACAGATACATTCCCGGAAGCTTCTGATTCGAAACCCATTGCAAAAGAATAATTGCCACTAGATTCGGTGTGATCACCCATTGAAACAGCATAAGCTCCTGAAGCAATAGTCCTAGCATTTGTAGCCAACGAATTTTGACCGGATGCTATACTACTGCTTCCAATAGCAAATGAGCTATATCCAGATGCAATATTATTTATACCAATTGCATACGAATCATCCGTAGCTTTATTATTCCGTCCAATTGCTCCTGAATATTTTACAGCCTCATTCATTGATCCGATTGCTAATCCATACTCACCTGTTACATTATTATCCTTCCCAATAGTAATAGAAAAATCTCCGGTAGAATTTGACTTATAACCTATTGATTGTGCACCATATCCATCTGCAATATTTTTATATCCAATTGCAATTGAAAAATCTTTTTTAGTAGAATCTTCTAAACCAAAAGCTAATGAACCACTTCCATCGGATACGGAACCTAATCCAAATGCAAAAGAATAGTCTCCAATAGCTTTTGTATTGCCTGTAGCAGTTCCGCTTGAGTCTACCCCAGATGAACCGAATGCGTAACTATTAAATCCATGAGCTTCTGTACCAAAACCAAATGCAAAAGATTCCATTCCAATGGATTTGGCTCTATCTCCAAAAGCATATGAACTTTGACCCGAGGCTATTGCGTATTTTCCTATAGCTGTTGTAAATAAATTTAGTGCTTTGGATTCATAACCAAAAGCCTGAGAGTAGTTCCCCATAGCAATTGGCCTATAACCTAAAGCTGTAGAATTTGTCCCGACACTATCGGCTGAGCCTACATGCACTTCTCCTGCTAAAAATGCGGCTTTCTTCGGATACCATATCATTCTAGGTTCATTATTGATAGTATCTGCTACAGTACCAGATGTTATATTAAAATAGTCACTATTATCATCTTTTGTTGGATTTCTTCCACTTACTGCAAAACCACCTATACGCCCTTTGCCCTCTTCATTAACAATTACTTGTGCCCCATCAGGAAATACTACAAATACAACATTTCCATCATGGTCCTTCACTACAAATAAAGTATCTGATGATGTAGTATAAACTTTATCATCTCCTAAATTAGTTGCTGCTTTTGCATACAAAGCATATGGAACTGATAATAATTGCGAGGCACCAAGTAAAGTATAATTTGTACCTCCTGCTTTGTCCATTTCAATTTTTAAGTAATAATTTGAAGCTCCCCAATCAATTGCTGAAAAATCTGTTGTTGGGCCATCACCATCCCCAATTTTCAGGTTTAATAATCCATTATTACTTGTTTGTTCTGTATGTGTCTCTGAGTATACTGAAGCGCCTGTCTCACTTCCCATTAAAATATTTATTCTGACACCTATATTTTGACTAGTCAATAATTGTCCGTTAGAGTTCCTGACTACTGCCTGGTAATTGAAACTATCAGGTGTTTGTGCAAGACTACAGTTAATACTCAGTAAAAACATAATACTTAAATAAATTAATTTTTTCATCTGGTTAATTTTAAGTTACTTATTGTGTTATTTGTTTGTGTTTTTGTATTTAACCTCATTATGGCTAAACTATTCATTAAAATAGTAACTTGGAGTGGAAAATTAGGAAAGTGGTAGTTCTGTTGAGGAAAATGATAGTTTCAATTAGTATTCGTAAAATATTAACTAAATCCAGTTAATAAAAATGTGGAAATTAATACTCAGATTTAGTTTAACCCTGTCAGGTTTGAAAACAGGAAGTCACGACATTTTGTAATTGACATGACACTATAAAAACCATTAAATATTATTCCGTATTATTAATAATTTAAGAACCTATTTATAAAAGAGATTCTCAAGTTCGTTTATTACCAGTTGCTTATTTTTAGTTGATACGGGAATGTTTGTTTGGTCCTTCATTAATATGTAGCCACCTTCTGATCTAACAAATTTATCAATATATGCTGCATTAATTAAATGAGACTGGTGTACTCTTAAAAAACCTGATGTCTTTAACAGTTCTGTATATTCTTTTATTGTTTTAGAAACCAAAATTTTTTCACCATCAACTATGTAAAAAAATGTGTAATTATTCTCAGCTTTGCACCTTATAATTTCATCAATTTTAACCACATGAATAAAATCAGATGTTTTTAATATTAATCTTTTCAAAGCTTTTGTTTCGTTGTAATTTTCCAATAGAGCTTTAATTTTAACCCGCTCTTCTTCATAATGGATAATTTCCAATGCTTTCGCAATAGCACTTGCAAGCTCTTCGAAATCAATAGGTTTAAGAATAAAGTCTAATGCACTGAATTTAATTGCCTGTATGGCATATTCTTCATGCCCTGTAATAAAAATAACCTTAAAACATACCTCATCGATTTTTTTCAGCAAATCAAACCCTGTGCCATCAGGGAGGTTAATGTCGAGAAAGACTAACTCCGGGGAATTTTGTTTAATTAACTCGTAACCAGATTTAAGATCGTATCCTATAGCAATGATTTTTATCTCAGGAAAATTTGATTCGATAAAATCTGAGATTATCCTGCAAACTCTTTTATCATCATCAATAATAACGGTTTTCATACTGGAACTGTTAAAGCGATAAAAATACAACGAAGTTCATTTTAAAACTAATGTTTATCATTAATAATTGAATCAAAATTATAGTAGATGAATACTTTAAGATGAGACTAAGTACAAATACCATATATTAATAAAAACACTGCTTTAGCTCAAATTTATTTTATAAGGTATTTTAATAATAACGTAAGTTCCTGTATTTCCATTTTTATTTATATCAAGAATTTCAAACCGGCTATTTTTGTTAACTGTCTTTTTTAGGTATGCTATACGTTCCATAGTTACTATTGTAGCGAGTGATTGCCTGGATTTTTGCTGCTCCGTTTTCAGTAAAGATGATTCTTTTCTTCCGATTCCGTTATCATTTATTTCAATAGTAATTAAACCATTGTTCAATTTATAATGGATTTCAACCTTCCCTTTATCCTTTTTAGGTAATAATCCATGCTCAATGGAATTCTCAATAAATGGCTGT
>DAOVYZ010000338.1 GCA_030635365.1 Bacteroidales bacterium | reverse complement strand
TATTATAAAAGATAATGCCTTTTTTATTGGTTCCAAAAACAAGTAATCTGTTTGGTAATTCAATTATTGAAGTGAATACTGAGCCACTACCGGGCTTAAACTTGCTTTTCAATGTACCATCTTCTTTAAAAAAATACATATATCCATCGTATGAGCCAATAACAATTGAGCTATCGGAAAGAATTGATGGTGATGCATGAACCCATCCGCCTGTTTGATACCTGTTAATCAGATTTCCTGATTTATCAAAAAAATAAATACATTTATCGTGAGAGCCAACAATAACATTATCACTCCATGTAGCAACAGGAGATGAAAATATAGCTTTTCCTGTTTTAAATGTTTTTATTACTTCAATAAATTTTATGCCATCTAATGGTTCATTAGAATAAGATATACTTGAGGTAAGAATTAATATAAGTACATAAAAAAATAACTTTTTTACATAAAGTTTTGAAATAATAAATATATTATTAGAGTATAGATTTTCAATCATTTAAGGCTCTAATTTAAGTCTTCAATTTAATGTTGTTATATATATAAGATCATTGACAATTTAGCAAAATTTATTGAATAATATTGAAATTGTTTGATTATTTTTTGGCATGAAATATGTAAATTGGTGGATGAAACATATTTAAAGTTGATTTTAATAATGCAAGTGAAAGTATAACTGCCCCCTATTGGATTTATTTATTGGCAATGGGATTGGAGTGAAAATCGAAAGAAGAGTTAAATTTAAAAAAATGGCTGTTCAAAGAATATTGATTATTAGGTTTCATTTATACTTATAATAATTGATAGTGATTTAAATCTTACATTTGAAAAGAAAAACAATAAAAGTTATTAATGACAAAGAATTTAATAATATGGGATTGGAATGGGACTCTTTTAAATGATATAGATGCATGCCTGGAGTCTATAAATCAGATGCTCGAAAAACGCGATATGAATAAATTGGAGATTATTCATTATAAAGAAGTTTTTACATTTCCCGTTCAGAATTATTATAAAAGTATAGGTTTTGATTTTAAAGCAGAGCCATTCGAAAAGTTGTCAGTTGAATACATTGATCTCTATAAAGAAAAATCAAAATATTCCGGATTACAGGAAGGAGCAATTGAAGCTTTGCAGTTTTTCAAAAAACTTAATTATAAACAGATAATCTTATCAGCTTCAGAACAAAGTGCATTGGAAAATCAAATAAAACAACGAAAAATATTTGATTATTTCGATTCCATTATTGGTTTAAACAATATACATGCTAAAAGCAAAACGGATAATGCCCTTAAATATTTAAAAGAAAATAATAGTTTTGATAAAGTTATTCTAATTGGAGATACATACCATGACTATGAGGTAGCTTCTGCATTAAAAAGTGAATGCCTTTTAGTAATGAATGGGCATCAGAATCTTAAAAAGTTTCATTTGAATGATAACGTAAGGTTAATAAGAAATCTAAATTATATAAAAGAAGAAATTAAACCGGTTTATAATCTATTGTAACTAATGAAAAAAATAATATTTCTGGTTTTTATAACATTTTTCATTTCCTGCCAGGGACAAGAGATGAAATACATAAATTCCTCAAAACCTTTATCTGAACTATTTGACCAATTTGAAATAGACTCAAAAAACATTTCTATTTTAATAGACAAATCTGATTACAAATTGGCTGTTCTACATGACACAATCATAATAAAAGAATATCCTGTTGTTTTTGGTGGAAATTCTATCAACGATAAATTAATGCAGGGAGATGGTTGTACACCGGAAGGCACATTTTACATATTTTCAAAATACCCGCACAAAAGCTGGTCTAAATTTATTTGGATCGATTATCCAAATAACGATTCACGGAAAAAACACAATAAAGCCAAACAAGATGGCATAATACCCGAAAATGCAAGTATTGGTGGTGAAATTGGCATACATGGTGTTCCTAAAGGAATGGATAAACTGATTGATTTAAAATCCAATTGGACCTTAGGTTGTATATCACTCAAAAATGATGATGTGAATGAGATTTATCCTTATATAACTAAAAATACAGATATTATTATTCGGAAATAATAATATGTTATTTTTTATAATGATTTTATTTCAAAATTCGATATTCATTATTCAAAAATGCGACAATTCCATTTTACGAACAAAACATTATATTTTCCTGATAATCAATTATTGGGTCAGGAGTTCTGAATTTTGAATATTCAGCTATTGCCGAATAGTAAGTAGGGTTTGCTGAAAAAGTCCATAACATGCCATATACAAAGCCGCAAGGTAAAGCTGTATAGATAGCAATGAAGTAGATGGTATGTTATGGGCTAACAAAATGATAATTAAGTGAGAAATGCAAGGTTTTTAAATAAAAACCACAATAAACCTTGCACTTATAGTTTAATTACAGGTATTAAGTATTTGAATATTAGCTCATTTTGTGTTTTTCAGCAAACCCTAAGTACAACTTACCAAAAACAGAACGATATAGTTACTATGCCTTCACCAGCCGAAAAAAACAAATGCCTTGTATAAAACACACCCGTATAGGTTTTGTTAGGCCATGTTGGTTTTATCCTTCAAGAATTCTCAACAAGTCATCATTAATATAATATACTTCAACTCCGTCTTTTTTAGGTCTTAATATTTTGTGTTCTACTAGTTCATTTACATATTTGGTCAGTGTGGTCCTTGAAGTTTTTCCAATTATTTTACCAATAATTTGAGGCTTTATGTATGGTTGGCTAAATATTACTTCATTTATTTCTTTATTGTACCATTTTATCTTCTCCTGAGCATATTTAAGTGTACTCTCCATTTGTTCAATGATTTCATTGATCAAAGAGTTCGTGAGAATTGATGTTTTTTCAATTGCTTCAAGCATATATTCTGTCCAAGTCTCCCAAGCTTGTTTTTGTGTTACTGCTCCAAGTTTAAAATAGTAGTCTTCTTTATTAAAAATAATAAACTTAGACATATAAAGCGTTGGTTGTGATAAAAGCCCTTTACTTATCATGTATAATAAGTTTAAAATTCGCCCTGTTCTACCATTGCCATCCTGAAAAGGATGTATTGCCTCAAATTGGTAATGGGCAACACACATTTTCAGCAAAGGATCTGTAGGAAATTTACTATCATCATTAAGATACTCTATAAGATTATCTATAAAGTTTTCAATTACTCCTTCTCCTCGCGGCGGCGTATAAATAATCTCCCCTGACTTAAACTCGCTTTGCCCTCTTTTTATTACAACTTTTGCTTGTGGCGGGCGGAAGCCCGATGTAGTTTCTTTTATTTGGTTAAATATGTTCGTAATTAAACGTGTGTCTATTGTACGATTTTGCTGTAAATAGTTATAACCAGCCCAAAGGGCTTCTCTGTATTTTAACACTTCCTTGGTTGCCGCATTTATTTTCCCTTCTTTTTGTGTATCAGAAATTGCTTTATATAGCTCATCTTCTGTCGTGAAAATATTTTCAATTTCTGTTGATGTTTTTGCTTCTTGCAATGCAATTGTGTTGACTAGCATTAAAGGATTTGGCAGCCTGCTTATATTGCCGTTTACAGTTGCAAGTGCTCTTGATGCAGAAACTAATTTTTTAAGTACCTTTGGATTATTATCCAAATCTTTACATGGAGGGAGAAACGGTAATTTATTGTGTGGGATAGTTCTATCAAATTTTAACTC
Source organism: Bacteroidales bacterium (assembly GCA_030635365.1). Classification (GTDB taxonomy): domain Bacteria; phylum Bacteroidota; class Bacteroidia; order Bacteroidales; family UBA12077; genus UBA12077. The sequence goes on along the minus strand of DAOVYZ010000338.1, from coordinate 865 downwards.
TTTCATAGTTGTCCAATATTTTAATTATTCTGTACGTATTACAAATATATGTTCAATTTTTATGACTATGGTTATCATTTGTCTATTATTTTCTATTTTATGGACATATAGTTGGTTTTCTGTCAAATTGTGGTTGGGCATACTGTTTTTGTCCAATATTTCAGGAAAATTGAACAGCTTGCTATTAGCCGTTGCTCGGTTAACTTATACAGATGACCTTAGTACATGACAAAAATTATTTATAAATTTAAAACTTATTGAATTACAATGATTTTAATTAAAAAACCAAAATACAAATAATAAATTACAAACCCGCCTGCCGGACGGGCAGGTAAATCACAAATTCTAATCCTCAATAATCAAAACAATTGTTTTGAATTTTAATTATTGATTAATTGGATATTATTTGTGTTTTGTGTTTTGAAATTTGAGATTTTTAAAATTCTATCCCAATATTTTTGAAACCTTTTATATTAATTTTCTATTTTTTGTCATGTACTAAGCAGAAAAGATTACAAATCTTATAAGTTTGATTGAATAAAAAAAGGAGCGAATAACGCTCCTTTATATTATTAGTTAATCTGTTTTAATGTTATGATTTTACTTTTCTTACTGAATCTATAATAGTTCCGTCTACCCATTTTATAACAGCTACTAATTCGTCATCGAAATCAGGCTTTGCAGGTTTTCCGCAAATCTTTTCTGCTTCTTCTTTTAACTCTTGAATTGTTTTTATAGATTCTAAAGATAAACTTTTATCATAAAGGTGTTTTCCCCTTAAAAGTAAGGTGATATTTTTTACCTCATCTATCTCATTTAATGTTTCAAGAAGTTCAAGTCCAATAGGACCACTTCCAACTATAAC
>DAOVYZ010000356.1 GCA_030635365.1 Bacteroidales bacterium | reverse complement strand
ATGGACGATATAATGACATTAGAAGAAGTTGCAAAATATCTGAAACTAAAACCTCAAACAATATATACCTGGGCTCAAAACAATAAAATTCCGGCTGCAAAACTTGGAAAAGAATGGAGATTTAAGAAATCAGTTATTGACAGGTGGTTTAATCAACACATTAATGATAAATATTTAGAATTTCTAGAAGATTAGAATAACAATGGTTCGTTAAACTTTGCCAAAGTTGAAATCCAATAAGACTTAACATTAACAGCCTGATTAAATGTTGCATAACAAAATTACACAAACTTTGGCAAAGGTTTTATCTACACATTAGTTTAAATCACAACCAACCGAATCAATATTTTATAGTTCGTATTAAATGTATGTATGAATAATAATACACTAAGCATTTATTTAGTTTATATTGTATGATATTTCATTCATTATATTTTGTTTTTAAATTAAGTTATCATATATTTGAATGAAAATTAATTCATTAATAAGCTAAAAGTTGAATAATGAATGATAACTCATACTTAGATTGGCAATCTATGAGCGATGCATCTTTAAACAAATCTATAGGAGAGTTTGTTAAGCATTCTAGATTACAACAAAACAAAACACAAGGCAGTGTTGCTGAAGATGCAGGTATTAGCCGCTCAACCTTGAGCTTGCTTGAGAGAGGCGAAACGGTTACAGTAACAACCCTTCTCCGGGTACTTCGGGTGTTAGGTCTATTGCATGTAATGGATACATTTAAAGTTCAGCAACAGGTTAGTCCTATAGAACTTGCCAAGTTAGAGCAAAAAAAGCGACGAAGGGCTGGAAGTAAAAAAAGTAACGAACAGTCTGAAAACAATTGGTAATGATTACAACCGCATTTGTTAAAATATGGAATGAAACTGTTGGTGCAGTTGCCTGGGATGAAAATACCGGGATTGCGAGTTTTGAGTATGAACCAAAATTTGTACAGTTGGGTTGGGATTTATCACCAATAAAAATGCCAATTAATGCTGGTAATAGAATATTTTCATTTCCTGAATTAAGAGTACATCATAACAGTGAATTAGATACATATAAAGGATTACCGGGTTTATTAGCCGATGTATTGCCCGATAATTATGGAAACCAGTTAATTAATGCATGGCTTGCACAAAATGGGCGCTCTGAAAATAGTATGAATCCGGTAGAACAACTTTGTTTTATCGGAACCCGGGGTATGGGTGCTCTGGAGTTTGAACCCACACAATTTAAACCGGCTAAAAGGACTTTCAACGTGGAGATAGATAGTTTGGTAGAGATAGCTCATAAAATACTAAATAAGAAGAAGAATTTTGAAACAAATATTGAGGAAGATGAGCAGCAAGCCATGATGGAGATCCTAAAAATAGGAACATCGGCAGGAGGAGCAAGGCCCAAAGCAATTATTGCATATAATCAAAAAACAGGGCAGGTAAAATCGGGGCAAACTATTGCACCAAAAGGGTTTGAGCATTGGTTAATAAAACTGGATGGTGTAAGTGATTCGCAGTTTGGACAAAGTAGGGGGTATGGGCGTGTTGAAATGGCTTACTATAATATGGCAAAGGACTGTGGTATTAAAATAATGGAATCTCAATTACTGGAAGAAAATGGCAGAGCACATTTTATGACAAAACGATTCGACAGGGAAGGTGGAAATCGGAAGCATCATATACAAACATTATGTGCTATGCAGCATTACGATTTTAACCAGGTTAAAAGTTTTAGCTATGAACAGTTATTTCAAACCATGCGTATACTTCGTTTACCTTATCCACAAGCTGAGCAAATGTTTCGAAGAATGGTTTTTAATGTATTAACAAAAAACTGCGATGACCATACTAAAAATTTTGCTTTCAGACTGAGAAAAGGCGAAAAGTGGGAATTAGCACCGGCTTATGATATATGTCATGCTTATCGCCCTGATAGTATATGGGTTAGCCAACATGCGTTGAGTATTAATGGAAAAAGAAACCATATTTCAAAAGATGATTTAGTAGCAGTGGCAAAATCTATGAATATAAAAAAAGCTAAAAATATAATTATTGATATAAATAGAGTGGTTTCTTCTTGGAATAACTATGCTGAAGAAACAAGAGTAAAACCAGAATTACGCGATAAAATTAAGAAAACTCTAATAGAAATGATTTAGAGTTTCTGCCTGGCAGTAAAGGATCTGACATTATGTATTGCACCTTATAAAAAAAACACTTAAATCTGAGAATTAAGCCTTGCTAAAGTTTATTTTTTTGTAACTGCACTTTTAATAAAAATGAATCATTATAAATCAGATGTAACCAATATGATATATGTTGCGTCAGATAAAAAAAATGATTTATGAAAAAAAGCATATCAATTCTTGCCTTCCTTATTTGTTTTCAACTAACTCAGGCACAAGAAAAAGTAAGATTCAAGCACATATTAATAACCAACGATGATGGAATTGAAGATGCAGACAGATTATTGGCTTTAGCAAAAAGTGTAAAAAATGTTGCCGGCCGTGTTTCTATAGTTGTATCAGCATGGGACAGGTCGGGAACTTCAAATCATACGACATTTGGGAAATATCGATCAACTTTGGAAGTAACATGTAAATATCATGATAAAGAAAATAATATAGTGGCATATATTATTCCGGGCAATCCGGGTGATAATATTCTTTTGGGACTTAACGGTTTATTTCCTGATGACAGGCCTGACTTGGTTTTATCTGGTATTAACGGAGGGCCCAATATTGGCCCTGGATGGTTTGGGTCGGGTACTGTTGGTGCAGTTAGAACTGCTGCTTTTCTGGGAGTAAAAGGAATTGCCTTATCAGGATTTGATGATGACGATGAAAGGTCATTTGAATTAATTCCCCAATGGATTACCCGGTTTATCTCTTCCGGAATATTAGATGAAATTGACAGGAATAGTTATTTGACCATTGGATTTCCCGAAGTTTCATTAGATGATATAAAAGGGGTTAAGATTGCAGAACGTAGAATTTCTTATAATAATCCGGAATTAATAAATTTTGTTAAAATATATGGAGAAAATCCACATGCTCTGGAAAATATGACTGTATGGGCAATAGGAGAAAGTGAGGCTGTTAATAATGATACAAGCATTTATGATGATACCTACTTAGAAGAAGGTTATATTGTTATTACTCCTATGAGCATAGATGAAAATAATAGTTCCTTAATTAATGCATTTGAAAAAAAGAAAGATCATATACCGGATTTTTCTTTAAAATTGGATTAGTTGATTTTGAATTTATAAATTTAGTCGAAATATTTTTTAGGTTGCTAAATTTTAGCAAATTATTGATATTTCTAGATATAAAAATACGAATTTATCAATTAATTATTACATTTATTAAGGCTAACGTGAAAAACTCTTGAAATGAAAATTGAGCAAATTAATTCTTCCGATTACAATAACATTATTTCAAACCTGAACGAATGGTGGGGAGGTAGGAATATGACAGATATGCTTCCCAAGTTATTTTTTAAACATTTTAACAATACGAGTTTTATTATTAGAAATCATGAATCCATTTTGGGATTTATAATCGGGTTTATATCGCAATCGGATAATAGAAAGGCTTACGTACATTTTATCGGAGTTAACCCGAAACATCGAAACGAAGGTATTGGAAGAGCTCTGTATGAACACTTTTTTCAGGTTGTTAAAGAAAAAGGTGTTTCTGAGGTTGAATGTTTAACTTCTCTTATAAATAAATCGTCTATTAAATTTCACACAAAAGTTGGATTTAATATTCAAACCGGAGATTTATTAAGTGAAGAAGGAATTTCTTATTTTAAAGATTATGATGGAAAAGGAGAAGATAGGGTATTATTTAATATTAAAATTTAGAGTAAACAAGATTTTACATTCTAAATTTAAGGGTATGAAAATAATTCATCTATATTGAAGTATTTACTACGAATTTCCTGCTAAATGGTCAACAGGTTCGTTTTCTATTGAAAGATAGCCTTTCATTAAATTGGCTGTAATGCATGAATGTACAGGAATTATTCCTATTAAATCTCCTATTTTTGAATTCTCAAAAAGCTTTTGTGATGTTTTAATTATTCCATGTTCTTGGGAAACCTTAATTAAATAATTTTCTTCGTCTATTTCTTTCCAACCATTTTCTTTTAGGTTTATAACAAGTCCATAAACATTCTGCTTATCTATTTTTATAAACTCTTTTGAGAAATGAATACCTCCGCCATAAATAACAATTTCATTCCTGTCGGCATGTTTTGCTACAATAGGGCATGCCATGGCAACTGCAATATCATTAAAATTACATGCACTTAAATTATATTGCATCAGGTCATAAAAAACAAAATTACCCGGGCGAATCTCGTCAATACCCTCAAAGTTATTAGCTAAACTGCACGATGGGGTATCTCCGGTAGATAAAATTAATTTAGGATATTT
>DAOVYZ010000245.1 GCA_030635365.1 Bacteroidales bacterium | reverse complement strand
TAACTTGGGAGGAAATATTGCAATTGAATCATTTAAAGATTTATTGGAACCAAGAGGCATAGTTTTACTTGGATCTGTACCTTTGTCAAATCCTGTTTCGAAAGAAATATTTTTGCAAAAAAAGATGTTTGATTTATTTGAGAAGCCTGAATTTAACAATGGAGAAATTGCACACATTACAGAGCTTTTAGTTGAACCGAACACGAAATTCCCTGATTTTATTCCCGAAGTTATTAGAAAAGCTGATCCAAAAACAAGGCAATATATATTTGAATCAATTAACAATGGAATTTATAGCGATCAATTAAATATAATTAAAGGCATAAAAGTTCCTGTAGCTGTTTATGCTGGAGAATATGATCAGATTATCAATTTAAAATATTTGGAATCAGTTGAGATACCTACAATGTGGAAAGGAAATATTCAAATTATTAAAGATGCCGGGCATATTTTCTTTTATGAAAGTCCTGCGGACTTTAATGTAAGTATTGAAACATATTTACATACGGTATTTAGATAATAACTTAATGAATTCTCATATCTGCGTTTTCTTTTATTTATAACCCATTTTTGGTTTCTGAATTAACTCATTTATTTGTTGAGTTCGATTGTGTATTCCCACAGTTTTTCACTTTATCAGTAGGTTGTAAAGTCTCCTAATACAATTGAGTTTAAAATTCCAAACAAAATTTGGTTTCTTGATTGGGTAAAGAGTTTACAGTAATGCTTCCGTTGTGTAATCGCATTATTTGCCTCGATAAACTCAACCCTATTCCCGAGCCATTATCTTTTGTGGTAAAAAACGGGGTAAATATATCGCCCATAATTTTTAAAGGAATACCTTCTCCATTATCTTTTACGGTAATAATAATACGATTATTGTCGTTTCTAAAAGCAGTTACTCCTATCTTCCCCTCAGAAGTTTTTTTCAATGCCTGAAATGAGTTTTTAATCAGGTTAATTAATACCTTTTCCATTAAGCCGAAATCAGCTATTAAGTCAAGGTTTGCAACCGAAACTTTAAAATCTATGCCAATATTAGCTGCATCAATATCCTCTTTGAGCAAGGTTTCTAATTTGTCAAACAAATCTATAATCAAAAAATTCTCAAATTTTGGTTGGGGTAAGGCAGTTAGACTTTTATATTTGCTTACAAAATCAATTAATCCTTTACCCGTAGTTTCTATGGTATCCAAACTGTTTAATGTTTTAAGAAGCAGTGCATCGTCTATTGCTTCTTTATTTAAAACAGAACCAGTGTCTCTTTTTACAAAATATTTTTTAGTAGTATTTGCCAGTGAGGTGATTGGACTAATAGAGTTGGATATTTCGTGTGTTAATACCCTTATGAGTTTTTGCCAGGAATCCAGTTCATTTTGCTCCAGCTCAGCACGAATGTTTTGAACAGATAACAGATTGACGGTATTATCTTCGCTTTTAAAAATACTGAGTTTTAATGAAAGAAATAATACAGATTGGTTTGTTGCCAGTTTAACCAATTGTTGATTGTAAGGCTTTAGTTCAGCAATAGTTTTGAACAATTCCGGGTATTTAATACCAATATCTTGTATGTTTCCCAAGTGGGTTACATTTAATAATTCCTTAGCTGCATTATTCAATATTTCGATATCCCCATTGCTATTGTACGAAATCAGACCTATCCCCACATGCTCTACCAGGTCGTTCAGAAACAAGCTTTGGCGGGCATTTTGCCTGCGCATTTCAACAATGGTATCATTCAATTTACCCAGGGAGGAATTAAGCGAATCATAAATTTTTTCATCCTGATCTTTTGAATAAACTAATACAGAATCTTCGCTTTGTACTGAGCTAAAAAAATGGGCTAACTTACGGTTGGTTTTATTTACATAGCGCACTAAAAGATATACCTGGAAAACAATAAGGATTCCAATACCAACAAGGCTAAAATAATACTCCTTTTGCAGGAACGGTATAACTGCCACAAAAGCAAAAGAACTTAATAAGATGAGTATTATCCGAGTAAGAATAGCTGAAAAGAGGCTTTTGCTATACATGGTTTATAGTTTATGTTTTTGGATTTTGTTATAGAGTGTTTGCCGGGCTATATTTAATTCTTTAGCCGTTTTGTAAATATTGCCTTTATTTCGTTCAAGTGCTTTAACTATACCCTGTTTCTCGATTTCATCAAAAGTCATGGGTATATCTTTTTTAACTTTTGGGATTTCTTGCTTGGGCAAATACAAGTCAGAGGGTTTCAAAACATATGAGTCACATAAGATAACTGCTTTCTCAATAGTATGCTGTAATTCCCGGATGTTTCCGGGCCAATGATAGTTTTTCAAGGCTTCAAAAGTGTCCTTATTCAGTTTTATAGAGTTCTTATCATACTTACTTTTAAAATAGTTAAGAAAGAAATCTGTTAACTCTAAAACATCATCATCTCGGTCTCGCAAAGGGGGGAGGGTAATTTCTATCGTGTTAATCCGGAAAAATAAATCTTCGCGGAATAAACCATCGGAGATAAATTGTTTTAAGTTTTTATTAGTCGCACAAATTAACCGGATATCGAATTCTTTGGTAGTATTAGCCCCTACACGTGTGAATTTCCTGTTTTCTAATGCCGATAATAGTTTAGCTTGCATGGAAAGCGAAAGATTTCCAATTTCGTCAAGGAACAATGTTCCGTTCGATGCTATTTCGAAACGGCCCTTTCGCATCTCCTTAGCATCGGTAAAAGCCCCCTTTTCATAGCCAAACATTTCGCTTTCGAATAATGATTCGCTTAAAGAACCCATATCAACACTTAAGAATATTTCTTTACTGCGGTTCGATTGCCGGTGAATCTCTCGGGCAACAAGTTCCTTTCCTGTGCCATTTTCACCTAATATCAATACATTGGCATCGGTCCGGGCAATTTTCCGAATGGTCTCATGGATTTCTTGCATTGTACTTGATGACCCGATAATGCTTGAATATTGTTTGTTGATATTTTCAGTCAACGATTTCTGTTTATCCTTTAATGATTCGACTTCAAGTTTTGATTTTCGAAGGTTACATGCCGAATTTAAAGTGGCTAGTAATTTGTCATTATCCCAGGGTTTGACCACAAAATCGGTAGCACCCTCTTTAATGGCTTTTACGGCTAAATCAACATCACCATAAGCAGTTATCGGGACAATTACAGCATTAGGGTCAATTTTAAGAATCTCTTTCATCCAGAACAAACCCTCGTTTCCGGAATGAACTCCTGCCGAAAAGTTCATGTCTAATAAAATCGTATCGTAATCATTCGATTGTACCAAATTATGAATCAGGTTCGGATTGCTGGCTGTATGTACTTGGTCAAACTCCATTTCCAGCAGGCGCGTTAGAGCTGTGAGCACGTTTTTATTGTCGTCAACGATTAAAAGCTTTCCTTTTTTTGTAGGCATAATTGCATAATTATATATTACAATTCAGTAATTTACAGTCTGGTTATGTAAATGTAAATAATTTATTAATCACTGGCTAATATTTAGACAGTAGTTGCCTAAAATTTAGTCAGTGTAGTGATCATTTTATGAGAAAATAGAAACATAATGTTATGGTATACAGCAAAGTAACAATTTGTGGTATGCAAGTTGATTCATAAAAGTCAAAACTTACAATTATGATTAAAAACTACATTAAAACAACCTTGAGAAATATTACGAGATTCAAATTGCACTCGTTTATTAATATTGGAGGGCTGGCCATTGGGATTTCCGTATTTACTCTTATTATGATTTATGTCGTTAGTGAATTATTTTACGACAGGTACCATGAAAATTATGACAGAATCCACCAGGTTAATGTTTTCGACGAAATGGGCATAACTGCTAAAACAGGTTATGACATGAAGGAAAACTACCCAGAAATTAAATACATGGTACGTATAGATAGAAATTATGGAGGTGGTAGTAATGCATATCTAAATCAATTGAATTCAGAAAAACTTACTAAATACCAGGATATTATTTATGCTGATTCTGACTTTTTTAATATATTCACTGTTAAGGTGATCTCGGGCGATTTATCAAAAGCATTGATAGAACCTTATTGTATTGTCCTTACCGAGTCGTCTGCCATTAAACTTTTTGGTAAAATCGATGTTGTTAACGAAACCGTTGGATATATGAGTGCCGAGGGGAGAGTAAGAGGTAACTTCAAAATAACCGCAATTATTGAAGATGTTCCGGTGAGTTCTTCTATTAAATATAGTGCTATTGCATCAATTAATACACTTAATATTACCAAACCTGCAGGAATCGAAATTGATATAGACGATTATAACTGGGGTTATCAAACTCTTGTTATGCTTCATGATAACATTAATGTAGACAATTTTGTAAAAAAAGCTCATAAGGATTTAGTTGAATACGCTTGTAAAAGATATGATATTGACCCGAAAAGTGAAGAAGTAAATGAAATAACGATGGAAATGATTCCATTAGGAGATGTCCCATTTTATAACAATAACAAGCGTCAGTTTATTCGTTTGATTGTTTTAATAGGGTTTACTATTATCTTGATTGCTATAATAAACTTTGTAAATCTATCATTGGCTAAATCATCACTAAGAAGTAAAGAAATAGGGTTACGAAAAGTTGTTGGTTCATCGAGAGCAAAATTAATCCGACAGTTTATTGGCGAAGCTATTATTCTGGTTTTAATTGCTGTTGTTATTTCTGTGATTATCACAGAAATGATAAAACCAATTTTCAATACTCTGGTTGGTAAAGAACTATCTATAGGGTATGTGGATAAACCTCAAATCCTGTTAATTTTTCTGGCAGGAGCAATTGTCATAGGCATTCTGGCTGGATTTTATCCTGCAATCGTATTATCAGGATTTTATCCTATAAAAACATTAAAGAATGAATTAACAACAGGTAAAAAGGGAAATGTATTTAAACAAATGCTTTCTGTAATACAAATTACCCTTTCCCTGGTTCTGATAATTGGAGTGCTTATTATATCTAAGCAGATTAATTTCATGAAAACAAAAGATTTGGGTTTTGACAATACCAATATTATCTACTTTCGATCAAATGGTAACATAGAAGAAAGATATGATTTCTTCAAACAAAGAATTCTTGAAAATTCTGACATAAATAGTGTATCAAGAGCTGGGAGTGAATTTGGAGAGCGTTATCATATAAACGATGAAGAAGAAATTAATGGTAATAAAATTAGTTACCAGGCTATAGTTGCAGATCCGGATTTTGTTAAAACTATGGGACTGAAACTTGTTGAGGGTAGGAATTATGAATGGAACAGGGCAAGTGACCATGGAGCAATGCTAATTAATGAAGCAGCTGCAAGAGAATTTGGGGTTGATAGTATTATAGGTTATCAAATGTCGTTTTTGGGAGAAAAACAACGCATTATTGGTATTTATAAGGATGTTCATAATGAGTCGTTTCACGAAAAAATAACTCCTGCTGTTCTGGTTAATTATGATGTAATGTTACATAGGGTAATTATAAAGTTAAGTGGTAATAATAAAAAGAATGCGATTGGTCATATTGAAAAAGTATGGAACGAAGTAATACCTGATGTTCCTTTTCAATATGACTTTTTAGAGGATAAATACGCAGAACTATATAAAACAGAAGAAAAATTCGGCATGGTCATTAAATTTTCTGCGTTACTATCCATATTAATAGCCTGCTTAGGATTGTTTGGAATAGTTTCGTTTACCAGCGAAAGAAGGAAAAAAGAAATAGGAATTCGAAAGTCAAATGGTGCATCAACAGCAAATATTTTAATGCTTTTGAATAAAGGAATAATGAAATGGGTGGGGATTGCAACTATACTTGCCTGCCCCATAGCATATTATGCTACCAATAAATGGCTGCAGAATTTTGCTTATCG